>JBEQLM010000122.1:0-5139 GCA_040325975.1 Gammaproteobacteria bacterium
GGGGGCGATGCGGGTGCAAAGATGGCAACCCTCATTTGTCTACACTACGTCTACACGAAGATTTCAGAGTAGGGTGGGATTTTCTGAAAATCATGTAACTTATTGAATTTGTATGGTACCGAAGGGCGGACTTGAACCGCCACTCCCGCAAAGGAACCGGATTTTGAATCCGGCGTGTCTACCAATTCCACCACTCCGGCACGCAGGCTGCGTATTCTAACGGATTCTGTCGCTACGGCAACCGTAAAGTGGTGTTATCAGGGAAATACTTTCTTAAAGGGTTTTACTGTGACCTTGTCGTAAACACCGGCATGCATATAAGGGTCAGCATTCGCCCATGATTGCGCGGCTTCCAGATCTTCAAACTCGGCGACTACCAGGCTGCCGCTAAAACCGGCTTCCCCCGGATCTTCGCTGTCGATGGCAGGGTGAGGGCCAGCCAGTATCAATCGTCCTTGATCAAGCAAAACGTTGAGGCGTTCCAGATGAGCGGGTCGTGTCGCCAGTCTTTTTTCGAGGCTGTTATTCACGTCCTCAGCGATGATGGCGTACAACATTATTTGTCTTCCTGGTGGTGTGTCTCGGCTTCTATGGTCTCTTCAATGGCTTCATCTTCTTCACTGATGTGACGAGTTAAGTAGATGGCTTGCAGGATGATGAAGATGAGCGTGAGCCCCATGAGGCCGAAGAGTTTGAAATCGACCCAGGTATCCATACGGGTTTTTTCGTCCATGTCTAGTGCGTAGTAAAAGGCGACGTAGAGGTTGGCGGCACCGCTGATAATGAAGAACACCACCCATGCAATATTGAGGCGATTCCAGATGGCTTCGGGTAGTTCAATTTGATTGCCCATGGCACGTTCAACCAATGTCTTTTCGCCAATAAAAAAGCTGATGAAGAAGACGGCAGCGAACAGCCAGTTGAGTACGGTGGGTTTCCATTTTACGAAATCGGGGTTGCCGAACATGATGGTAAGGCCGCCCAGTACGGTGATCAGTGCCAGCGAGAAAAGGTGCATTTTTTCGAACTTGCGAGTCATTATCCAGTGGTAGCTAACCTGTACAAAACTGGCGACGATGGCGACTCCGGTGGCGACGATGGTGGCGGTGATAACTTCAGCTTTGGCAGGGTCGAGCAATGAGCCGATAAAAGTGTTTTCGACCAGGAAATTTGCCTGGTGGTAGCTAATAAAAAACAGGATAATTGGAAAGAAATCAACAAGTAACTTCATATTGTTAAAGCTCGATATAGGGTTAAGAGTTCCACGGCCAGGCCGAATAAATAGTCTGAATAGCGTCACTTTTTCAAGCTTCGAAATACAGGGCCTCGGCATTGTATCGCAGTCAGTCATAAACCACTATAATGCCGCCAGTTTAATTAAGGTTCCAGGCATGAGTCAGTACTTCGAAATACATACAGTCAATCCGCAGATGCGGTTAATCAAGCAGGCGGTTGAGATTATTAATCGTGGAGGCGTGATCGTTTATCCGACCGATTCCAGCTATGCACTGGGCTGTCATCTGGGTGATAAAAATGCCCTGGAAAAGCTTCGCCATATCCGCCGGATTGATGAAAAACATAACCTGACGCTGGTATGTAATGACCTCTCTGAAATCGCCACTTATGCCAAAATTCAGAACACCGATTATCGAATGCTGAAGTCACTAACACCCGGACCCTATACCTTTATTCTGAATGCAACTCACGAAGTGCCGCGCCGTTTGATGCATCCCAAGCGTCGCACTATTGGTATTCGGGTGGTGGATCATCCTGTGGTACAGGCTTTGCTCGAAGAACTAGGCCAGCCGTTGATGAGTTGTACGCTGATAATGCCGGGTGAGGAACTGCCGGTGACCGATGCCGAGGATATACGTGCAGTGTTGGAGCATCAGGTCGATTTGATTATTGATGGCGGCCATTGTGGTCATGAGCCGACCACGGTGATTCGTTTGAATGAGGGAACACCTGAGTTGCGGCGTCAGGGCAAAGGACGAGATCATGGTTTGGATTAAAGCTTTGGCTTGAGCTAATACACGGTTTTTTGCGCGAATGAATTTGCACTTACAGAAGTAAGAATGAATAGCTACTGACATGATTTCAGAGTTGTATTGTTTTCAGTGTAAGGTATCTCGACGCAAATAATGGGTGTCTTGACGAAGTAATAATTATTAAGACTGTTTCTTATAAATAAAGGGTATGCGATTACAAAATATATATCTATTAAAATCAACAATATAACTTTAGAAAATAGATGATATGCATTCAGTTTAAGTTAAAAACAAGCTGCAATATGTAATTTATTCGCCATAATTTTAAATATGTTAAAAATAATGCTAAATTAGTCGAAATGTTTTACGTTTTAGACTATTAATTTAGTTAGCGTTTGCGGAAGGAAGTGCTAACCCATTAATAATAAAGGGTTCTTATGATTTGGCACAATAAATGCTGTTGTCTTGCTTAGGTAGTACTTATTAATCAATTACTGGGTTAGTTTAGCATGGGAAAATCAGATAATAATTATAGCGGTGAAGAACGCCGTAACCATGAAAGACGTGATCATTGGGATAGACGCAATAGTGTACGTTTTGAAGACGTGCTGGGGAGGCGTTCAGGCGCAGAGCGCCGTGTACGTAGTACAAATAATACGTAACTAGCTGATCTTCTCCTATTTTTTCGCTGTTTCTGGCTGCTCAATTGGGTTGACGAGTACCAGGATACCCACCAGCGGATGGTCGATATAATGTAGTTCCTTGCTGCGCATTCTGCGTTGGCTTTGTATTTTGAATTCACTAAAAATCTTACTGTTTAAAGCCGGTGCTGTTTGCGTGTCGGTGTTGTTCAGTCGTTTATAGAGTAAATCGGTGTGGATATGTAGGTAACGTCCCAGGATCAGTTTAAGACTGCCTTGCAAGCTAGATTTGAGTTCATGGTTCTCTATATCAGTTTTTTTTGTTCCTGAAGTATCAACTTGAATGCTGATAGCATCAGTGTCATTAAGTCCTGCCTGTTGCCAGGACTGGTGCAGTAGTACATTGTATCTGTCTGACTTATTTAGCCGGGCAACATGCTTATCGAGAGCGTCACTAGCATGATGAGTGAGCTCCATAATTTTGTTATTCCTGAGCTGTTTTTTCTTGATTTCTGATTTTGTACTTTTTGTTTCAATGGTGAATTCATCTTCCGGGTGATGAATAATTGGCCATTGTTCACTATTGATATAGCGGCCATAGGTGTCTTCAAAAATAACAATCTCAATATTATATCGAGTTGTGTCAGCATGTACGGAAATGACTGTCAGTAATAACAGCAAGCTAAATATTGAGCTTATAAAATGTTTCATTGTTTGATTGTTCTATTCTTCTATTGTTAATGTGTTAATAACTTCTATGATAGCCGTTGCGCGTTTATTGTAATCTTCATCATCCATATCATGGGTAACTCGTAAGGTATCCGTGCCATTAAATTGATAGACGCTAGATTGAGTTTGAATTAACTCTATCAGAGTTGCAGGATTAATGCTGGGTTGCTCGGTAAAGATTACTCTGAAACCATTATCGTTGGTATCAATTTTTGAGATACCTGCCCGTTCTGCCTGTAGTTTGACTTCGGTGACGGCAAATAGATTTTTTGTGCTCTCTGGTAACAAACCAAAGCGGTCGATAAATTCAACACGTAGCTCATCCAGTTCATCTGAATTTATCGCGCTAGCGATGCGTTTATAAAGGATTAATCTTAAATGTATGTCATGTACATAATCATCGGGGATGATGGCGGGCATGCCTAAATCGATTTCAACGCCCGAATTGAGCGGCACATTAGAGCTTTCACCTTTCTTCAGAGATTCGACTGCTCTTTCCAGTAATTCGCTGTAAAGACTGAAACCGATTTCTGTGATTTGGCCGCTTTGATTTTCACCCAACAATTCACCGGCACCACGAATTTCAAGATCGTGTGTGGCGAGAGTAAAACCAACACCCAAATCTTCCAGTGACTCGATGGCATCAAGACGTTTTTTGGCATCATCGGTGAGTAATGATTCGGGTGGCGTAATTAAATAAGCATAAGCTCGATGATGAGAGCGGCCAACACGACCACGAATTTGATGCAGCTGTGATAAACCCAGTTTATCAGCTCTGTTGATAATGATGGTGTTCGCTGTCGGTACATCAATGCCACTTTCAATAATGGTAGTGGCGACTAACACGCTGAATCGCTGATGATAAAAATCCAGCATGATCTGCTCGAGATTTTTCTCCGGCATTTGTCCGTGAGCAAATTCTATTTTTACACCAGGCAAAAGTTCTTTTAAATCATTAGTGATTTTTTCTATGGTTTTGACTTCGTTGTGCAAGAAATAAATTTGTCCGCCACGTTTCAATTCACGCTGGCAGGCTTCCTTGATAGCGACCTCATCCCATTGGGTGACAAAGGTATTGATTGACAGTCGATGATGGGGCGGGGTGGCGATAATGGAAAGATCGCGTATGCCAGCTAAAGACATGTTCAGTGTTCTGGGAATAGGTGTTGCCGTCAGCGTTAGAATATCGACTTCGGAACGCAGTGATTTCATTTGCTCTTTATGTTTAACACCAAAGCGATGTTCTTCATCGATGATGATTAAACCAAGATCTTTGAACTTGACGCTTTTTTGAAGTAACTTGTGTGTACCGATGACGATATCTACTTTGCCCGATTCCAGGCTATCAAGCACTGCCTGTTGTTTTTTTGCACTATTGAATCGGGTTAGGCCTTCAACTTTAATCGGCCAGTCGGCGAAGCGATCACTAAAGTTTTGATAATGTTGCTGTGCAAGCAGGGTAGTGGGTACCAGTATGGCTACTTGCTTGCCGGTATTAGCAACGGCAAAAGCAGCGCGCATAGCAACTTCTGTTTTACCAAAACCAACATCACCACAAACCACACGATCCATCGGCATTGGGCTGCTTAAATCCTCCAGTACGTTCAAAATAGCAGCGGCCTGGTCATGCGTTTCCTCGAAGGGAAAACCATTGCAGAAACTTTGATATTCATCATGATTGATATTGTACTGGTTGCCTTTGGCCGCTGCACGTCGTGCATGAATATCCAGTAACTCCGCAGCAACATCACGTGCTTTTTTAATAGCCTTGTTTTTTGCTT
>JBEQLM010000123.1:0-5110 GCA_040325975.1 Gammaproteobacteria bacterium
CAAATAAATAAGGGTTACCCGTTCTGGGTAGCCCTTTTTTATTTGCTGCACGGGAGTTGAACACAAGAAGCGGGTTCACAAAATCGTCTGAAACAAGAAGTGGCACATGGATGTGACGTTTACGGACCTAAGGATGGAAATTTGAACATGCGTTTTATACACGGTCCCCGAAGGGGTGAGCCTCAAGGAAGTGGCGAATATTCTCCTCGCCTCACCAATGTAGTCTCTAAAGCAGTCCCATGACGGTTTTTTAGTGAAAACTGACATTCACACAAAATTAACGAAAGCGCATTAATCAGAGCACTAAATCATCTTTATTTACCTGTAATGCTCGATAAAAAGCCTGAAATCCGGTTTTTTTATCCCGATAAATAAATTTTTTATAATAATTGAAATTTTTCCCGTTATTATGGGTCTTCTTAACGCAATGGTGTCGTAATATTGCCATTTTTAAGAAAACCTACTAACCAAACATTTAAATATTTACGGAGAATAATATGAAAAAATCAAGCTCTTCTGTTGCTCGTACAGCACTGGCTGCTACTTTAGCTATTGGTCTGGGTGCACTTTCTGCTAATGCTGTTGCTGGCAAACCCGGTTTTGAAAAATGCGCAGGTATTGTTAAAGCAGGCATGAATGATTGTGGTACCGGTAAACACAGCTGTGCTGGTATGGCTAAAGTAGATAAAGACCCTGAAGAATGGATTTATGTACCAGAAGGCACTTGTGCAAAAATGGCTGGTACTACCCTGAAGCAGAAAGCAAAGAAATAACTGGTTAAAGGATAATCTGGAGTACAACGTGTATTGCATGTACTTCAGATTATCCATCGTTATTTTGCTACTTTTATTTGGAGAATCTAATGAGTGCATTCAATAAAACTGCTAGCTATTATTTATCAGGCATAAAGGGTCTTAATTTTATCTCACCCTTACTTGACCAGACTTTACGTATTTGGGTAGCAAAAATATTTTTCCAGTCTGGACTCACTAAAATTCAGAGTTGGGATTCCACTTTAATGCTATTTGAGTATGAATATGAAGTTCCGTTTTTATCTCCCTCTCTGGCCGCATTTCTTGGAACAGGCGCAGAACTTATATTACCGATTTTATTATTTATTGGCATTTTAAGCAGGCCAACTGCACTGGGATTATTTATATTAAATATCGTTGCGGCTATTTCATACCCCGACATCAGTGCTGCAGGTATTAAAGATCATATGATGTGGGGCATTATGTTAGCCGTAACATTTTTTCATGGGCCAGGAAAAATCTCACTCGATTACTGGCTATGTCAAAAACCTCATCAAAAATAAACCCATGAAATACTATTTATTAAACATCCCCAGACTTCCAGGTTTGTTATTTATAATCTTGAGCACTCTGTTCGCCACAACAGCAAACAGTGCCGAACCAGAGTGGCAAATATGGTCTGACAGGACCCTTGCACAAGCCAAACAACAAAACAAACTACTACTGATTGATCTAACGGCTGAGTGGTGTACATTCTGCAAAAAAATGGATCAAACAACCTATCAGGATAAAGCTGTTCTCGATGAAATAAAACAGCACTATATAGCCATAAAAGCTGATGAGGCTGAATACCCTGAACTTGCCAAACGATTCTCAAAAGTGGGCAGACCCGGAACGATTATACTGGACAGCAATGGCAATGAATTATTGACAAAATCAGGCTATCTAAAACCTCAATGGATGTTATGGATGTTACAGGCAGAAGCACAACAGGCTTCAGCCGAGGCTCGTCAAAATAAAACACCATCTAAAGAATCCAACGATGGATAGACGTGATTTTCTGGTTATTTCTTCGAGTTCCATGTTGGTGTGCAACTCACCACTTCTATTTGCGACTGAAGGATGGGGTGACACTAAATCATTAATCACACATTCAAAAATAACAACAAACACTGGATTAAGCAGACGCCAGTGGAAAACTATAGTAGCAGTACAAGACCATCTGTTTCCTTCTGAAGAAAATGCACCTGGTGCAAGAGATGTCAATGCTAAAGCATTCTTCTACGCTGTTTTATCTGACGCTGGACGTGACGGTGAAGATCGAAAACTAATTAAAGAAGGACTACTTATTCTGCAGGACATTTGCTGGAAAAAACACAAACAAACATTTATTGAATTAAAACATGATGCCAAAGAAGACACGTTAAGAGAATTTGAAAACACAGCCAACGGTACTGCCTGGATAATGACAGTTTTGGGCTACATTTTTGAAGCTCTGCTAACGGATCCAGTTTATGGTGGTAATCCAGACGGTACCGGTTGGAAATGGCTCGATCATCAGCCAGGTTTCCCAAGGCCTACAGAAGATAAAAGGTATTTTCTATTATGAGCCATGATTTTGATGTATGCGTAGTCGGTAGCGGTGCAGGTGCTGGGCCTATTATTTATGAATTATCCAGAGCAGGATTTAAAGTTATTGTATTAGAAAAAGGGAAATATTTTACTGAAAAAGATTTTTTCAAAGATGAAATGGCCACTTCATTGCGCAGCATATACACGCCTGATTTGCGCGAACAACAACATGTTGTAGAACTACCTCATGGCGACAATGGCTGGCGCAGTAAACCAACGCATAATTCAGGCTGGGATTTCTGGAATGGCAGCCTTGTAGGTGGTTCAAGTAATTTTATGAGTGGTTTTTTTCATCGGTTAAAACCTGTGGATTTCAGACAGCTTTCAGAATTTGGTCCTGTTGAAGGTGCCAATATTGTTGACTGGCCGATTACTTATGATGATCTCGAACCTTATTACGACAAAGTGGAAAAAGTAGTGGGTGTTTCAGGTCGTGTGGTTGACCACCCTCATCAGGAACCTAGAAGCAGTAAAGATTTCCCCTACCCGCCCACACAGGAACACCCTATTGCAAAACACATTGATCAAGCCTGTGACACTTTAGGTTACCACGCTATTCCAATGCCCAGAGCGATTCTATCGCGTTCTGACAAAGGCAGAACAGCTTGTAGCTATTCAGGTTATTGTGGCTCCTATGGATGCGCCACAGGTGCCAAGGGGAGCTCACGTGCCGCACTAATAGATCAAGCTGTGGCAACGGGTAACTGTGAGATTCGTGCCGAGTCCATGGTGAGTAAAATCAAATCTGATACAAATGGAAAAATCACTGCTGTTGAATATTACGATAATCACGATAAACAACATCAGGTTAATGCAAAAATATATGTCGTTGCCTGTCAGGCGATTGAAACATCAAGGCTATTACTCAATTCGACTGGGCCGAAACATAAAAATGGTTTGGGAAATACTAACGGACTAGTGGGTAAAAATTTATTATTTGCTGGCGGTGGCGCAGGATCTGGCCGCTTAACTTACAAATCATTTGCTAAAAAAGACGCATTGGAATTACACCAATTTGGCACCTTTATTAATCGATCACTACAGGACTGGTATGTTATTGATGATAAAGACTTTGGTGACAGACAAAAAGGCGGTACGATTGATTTTGTTCATTTACACCCTAACCCTGTTTCTCGAGCCAGCCGACAGATAAATGGCGAAAACGGTTTGCTCTGGGGAAAAGAATTAAAAAATAAAATCCACGAACATTTCACTGGCGGTAAATATATAAAAATCGAAGCCTTTTGTGACTGGACACCCACTGATAATACGTTTGTTTCGCTTGATTCAAAGGTTAAAGACAAATGGGGTTTAGCTTCTGCAAAAGTTAGAGTAGATGTACATGTAAGAAATTTACAAACGGGCTGGTATCTGGCATCAAAAGGCGCGGAAGTGCTTACCGCTATGGGGGCAGAAAATGTCGTTTCTTTTGCCGCTGGCGCACCACCCACTAATTTAGTTGCCGGTGGTTGTCGTTTTGGTGATGATCCACAAACATCTGTACTGGATAAAAATTGTCGCTCACATGAAGTAGACAACCTGTATGTAACTGACGGTAGTTTTATGCCTACGGGTGGCAGTGTGCCCTATACCTGGACGATTTATGCGAATTCTTTTCGGGTGGCGGATAAAATTATTGATGAATTGGGTGGTGAAAATAAAAATATTAATTTATAAAAACCCTGTGATACAGACAATAAAAAACGGCACGATCAAGATCGTGCCGTTTTTTATTTCTTAAACAAAAATCTGTTATTAGAATTTCAGATTAAGGTTTACCTGTATACGAGAACGACCATCATTCTCCGTGAAAATAGCATCACTTGCTGTTGCTGCCAGGAGGGTTGCACTATCATCTACCACAGTTTCCATTTGATAATAACGAACATCCATAGCTACATTCTTCTCGATTTTATAATCGTATTGCAGACGGAAACCTTCAAAGTTAGATCCACCCGTATTGCCAGAAGTTGGGAAGTTATCCTGTGAAAAAGCACCATCTCCAGGTACAGAGAATGCCTCTACATGATAATAATATAGTCTCATGCCATGACCGTCTTCAAAGCTTCTGCGATATTGGGCAACATAAGCCATATCTTCAGTATCTGCATCTGAACTAAGAATTTCAATAGCAACACGCCAATCTTTAGGCTTATATTGAGCATTTAGTACGGTGATATTATCTGACTGATAAGCACCATGAGAATTGATATTAAACATTGCTAATCCCGCTTTAATATCACCCGCCTTATAAACACCCTGTAACATGGTCAGCGTATCATCAGCATTACCCCAGCCACTTTCTGTGAGAATGCTAAATGCAGCATTGACAGTGAGGCCGCCCATTTTATATACAGCAGCTACTGCGTCTGCGGTCAGATCATCATCCCAGGTCACTTCAGATGTTTTCCAAATATTTAGTGGTGTCCTACCACCAATCAGAGTGGTATTGTCTTTTGAATAAGCAAAGTATGCCTGGTCAAGACCAAAGTTGTCTCTCGCGCTAGTTGCTGTACTAAAGTCTTCATGTGGCGAATTAAGGCTCTTTACATTAGTAGACATACGTATTTTTGCGGACCAGTTATCTGCAGGTGCAAATTTAACGCCTAAACGTGCACGAAAACGTAGTTTATTTCGTTCACGGTCATCTACAGTACCTGCGTTCCTTTGACTATCATCCATCTCTGCACGAAAACGAAAATCCCCAAACATTTTTGCTTTACCTG
>JBEQLM010000124.1:0-5102 GCA_040325975.1 Gammaproteobacteria bacterium
TCGAATTCGTGCGGCCTATTTAGCCTCTGATTCGCGCTTGCAGCAGGGCAGGCCGCTGGCCTATTGGGGTGCAGGGCGCGTTACTCGTAAACGTACGACACATCTTATTGGTCATGGTCATACTCCTCATGTCTGGATCGATATTGATCCGGGTAAAATCGGCAATATTATTGAGGGCGCAGAGGTGGTTTCACCTCAATGGTTAGAGCAGAAAGAGAAGCCGTTTGTACTCAGTTATGTCAGTAATCATGGTGCCAGAGAACTGATTGCCAATGATCTTGAAAGCAGAGGTTATCGTAATGGGATTGACTATTTAATGGTGGGATGAGCCAATATGTATTCTCGCTGATTCGAGTGGGTGCCTGGAGACTTAAAAATCAGCAAGATATCGAGAAATGTCGATGTCTATTTTTCGCTCATATAGCCGTTCCATATTCTTGAAAAATAACGTAGAATACGCGCCTCGCTGAGGGCTGGTGTTTGTTTCTCGGCCTTTTAATTGAATATATAGAGATTTACACATGGTAACGATTCGTTTATCCAGAGGCGGCAGCAAGAAGAAGCCGTTCTATCATTTTGATGTTAAAGATTCTCGTCGTTCACGCGATGGTCGTTATATCGAGCGTTTGGGTTATTTCAACCCGGGTGCACGTGGCGGTGAAGAGCGTCTTGTTATTGATCTTGACCGTGTTGCACACTGGTCAGGTCTTGGCGCGCAGACTTCTGATCGCGTAGCTAGCTTGCTGAAAGATGCTCGTAAACAGGTTGCTGCTTAATTTTAAGTATTTTCTGACAGATGTCGGATAAAGACGAAAAAATTGTTGTAGGCAAGATTAGTGGACTTCACGGAGTGAAGGGCTGGGTCAAAGTATTTTCGAATACCGATCCAAGAGATGGAATCACTAAGTACGGCTCCTGGTTTTTACAGCTACCCAACGCCAATGCTGGACAGTGGCGTGAGATCAAACTGGAAGGAGGGCGTCGCCAGGCTAAAACGGTGATTGCCAGGCTCGAAGGTTATGATGACAGGGATGAAGCTATGCAGTTGGTTGGAGCGCTCATCGCGATTAGCTCAGATCAACTCAAACCCTTGAGTGAAGATGAATATTACTGGCGTGATCTGATTGGATTGCGCGTAGTCAACCAGCAGGATGTTGAGCTGGGTGTAGTAGATAGACTATTTGAGACTGGCGCGAATGATGTGCTGGTGGTCAAAGATGAGACGCAGGAGCGTCTGGTGCCATGGACATTGGGACACGCGGTGCTTGAGGTTGATATCGAGCAGGGCGTTATTTCAGTCGACTGGGACGAAGATTTTTAAAGGTTTAAAAACGAGGTAAGTTCATGCATTTTCATGTCATTACCTTGTTTCCTGAAATGATCGAGCAGATGTGTGAGTTCGGTGTTTTGGGCAGGGCCATTAAGCGAGGCATTATTAAGCTGACTTGCTGGAACCCGAGGGACTACACGCAGGATCGTCACCGTACGGTAGATGATCGACCTTATGGCGGTGGTCCTGGAATGTTGATGAAAGTGCAGCCGCTGGCAGATGCAATTACTGCTGCTAAGCAACGGGCTGGGGACGACGCGAAAGTGGTTTATCTCAGTCCGCAAGGGCAGATCTTGAATCAACAGGCAGTCATTAACATGGCTGACAGGCCCGAACAGAAAGCATTGATTTTGATTGCTGGTCGTTATGAAGGTATCGATGAGCGCTTGATTAAGCAGTATGTCGATGAGGAATGGTCCATCGGCGATTATGTACTCAGCGGTGGTGAAATGCCCGCTTTGATCATGATTGATGCGGTCGCAAGGATGTTGCCGGATGTTCTGGGAGATGCAGATTCTGCACAACAGGACTCATTCATGGAAGGGCTGCTGGATTGTCCGCACTATACGCGACCAGAAGAAGTGAATGGTCAGATGGTACCGGATGTTTTGTTAAGCGGTGATCATAAAAAGATCGATCGCTGGCGGAAAAAGCAGGCTTTGGGACGAACATGGTTGCGCAGACCGGATTTACTGGAATCGCTGCAACTGAATGAAGAACAGAGAAAATGGCTGAGCGAGTTTCAAAACGAACACGAGCAGTCTGAAAACTAAATTTTGATTTAAATAGGCAACGCCGAGTCGGTGTCGCTGATTAGCGCTAGAAAACGCGGAGAAAAAAATATGAGCACTATTATTCAACAGCTCGAACAGGAACAAATGGGTCGTGAACTTCCACACTTCTCTCCAGGTGATACTCTGGTGGTTCAGGTACGTGTACAGGAAGGTGAGCGTGAGCGCTTACAGGCTTTCGAAGGTATTTGTATCGCCAAACGTAACCGTGGCCTGAATTCAGCGTTCACAGTACGTAAAATTTCACACGGTGAAGGCGTAGAGCGTGTTTTTCAAACTTACAGCCATGGCGTTGCGGGTGTTGAAGTGAAACGTCGCGGTAAAGTTCGTCGCGCTAAGTTGTACTACTTACGCGGTCTTACCGGTAAAGCAGCACGAATCAAGGAAAAATTGTAAGCCTTTCAGGTTTGCAATAGATCGTAGCTATCAGTGGCTCCTTTGGGAGCCACTTTTTTTTGCCCGTAAGATAGTCTTCGGGGGAAATATTTTTTCTGGCGGAGTAAACTGCCCAACATGAAGTTGTATTCAATAAAAGTTTCAGTTCTATTTTCACTCATACTGATCATCTGTCTGCCAGTATCGTTTAGCTATGCGGCTGACGTATCGGCGCTATCAGAGGAGGCTGTTTTTGATCTGGATGTGGTGAAGGCATCACCGGTTGCGTTTCAATCACTCGAACAAATGGATGAATTGGTGCAGTTGGGCGTGCCTGGTCTGGCATTGCGTATGTTGATTCATGAGCAAAAAAAATGGCCAACTTATTCGCCCGAGTGGTACGCCTTTGAACGTAAGCATATTTCATTATTAGCTGCATTGGATGACTGGCAGAAAGTGATTGATCGCATTGAGACGTTATTAACGCAGGCGATTCCCAGTCGAAAAATTGAAGTGCAAATGTACCAATGGTTTAGCACTCAACAAGTTATTGCGCAATTAAGATTGGGGCAGGCAGAAAAGGCTTTGTCACAGCTTAGAAGTTTACTTTGGAATGCATCAAAGACTGGGGACGCTTTAAAGGATTCAGACATTATTGCGCTTTGGCGTCGATTAGTAATTCGTGCTTATTTAGCGATGAATGCCAATATTGATGTACAAAAATCTTTATTACGTTACCAGTATGATTACAATAAAAATAAGCAGGACCTGAGCATGGACTGGCGCTTGTTACAGGCGCGTGCCTTGTTGAGTTCTGATCGTGCTGATGAAGTAATTACATTGTTATCAGATTTAAAGTCCCATATTGCACAAGCTTTGCGTTTGATTGCGACTTTGCGTGTACACCCTGAAAATGCTGAGTACTATGCTGAGGAGATTCAGGCTTATATCAACAAGTCTGAATTGAATAAAGGCGAAATTTGGGCGTATCGCTATGTAATATATCAAGCGTATCTTACGCAAAAAAAATTAGGTGAAGCAGCACAGGTGCTCAAAGAATTATTATTGCTGCGTAATGCTTATTCTGTTTTAGGTGATGAATTTATTATAGCTAGTGATGATTTATGGGCTTTGTATGAAACTATCGGGTTGCAAATAGGTAATCGTGCAAAAATGTTACAGGGTGATGATCTCAGCTGGTATAAAAAGGCCGATGAATTACGGGATACAAATGAAATTGAGGCTTTAAGTTTGTATGTGGTACTGGCTTTTAATGCGAGCGATAAAGTCAAACAGCAAATGGCGCATAAGGAAATTGTGGCTTTGTTGCAAAAAGATATAAATGGTCTTGATCTCATTAATCAATTGTATTTGCATGGTACAAAAATTTCTTCTCTTGAAAGTTTACCGCTGGAAGTTCGTTATAGTTTGATAGATTACGCCTTATCAAAAAGTGATATGAAATTGGCGGCACGTTTAATGCAAAGTGTACAGCGGCCGCCAGAGGGGCAGGACGCATTTTCCTGGGAAATGCGTAAGGCCAGGGTAATAATACTGGAAGGCGACTACCAGGAAGGTGAAGCGGTGTTGGCTGATGCATTAAAGAATGCTGAAAAAATTACAGAGAATCAGCTTGATCATTTTTTACAGGTGATATTTGATCTGCAAGCGGTACGTCGTCATAAGCAGGTACTGGCATTATTAGATTCACTGAAACCGGAATGGATAAATGAAAATATTCATCGCGAATTATTTTTCTGGAAAGCTGAGTCATATTCTGCGCTTGAACAATATGATCGTGCGGCATGGTCATATTTGAAATCTGCACAATTAGCTGATTTAGCGCAGGCTGATTTATGGGCGCAGTCTGCGCGATTCAAGGCCGCAGGTGTCTTAGTTAAAGATGGCTTATATGATGATGCACAAGTTATTTATACACGGCTATTACGCGTCACCACATCTGATTCTAGAAAGTCCGCTATCAAACAAGAGCTACAACAAATTCGATTGTTGCGTAATGCTGATAAAAAAGTCCGATGAACACTGAAAGCACGGTAATTAAAACACCATTCATAAAACTGGAACTGGTATTTGAATCAGGTGTGTTGGTGGCTGTGGATTTATTCTCCAAAAAAAAACTATTACAGCCTAAATCAGGGAAAGCTAAAAACGCCTGTCAGCAGGTAGCTGATTATTGTATGAGGCAATTGCCTGATTTAGCGTTTGATGTCGAGTTGCAAACCAATGGCACGTTGTTCCAGGAAAAAGTTTGGCAAGCCTTGCGGCAGATCCCTGTCGGTCAGGTGATGACTTATGGTGAGTTGGCGCAGCAATTAAATACTTCAGCTAGAGCGGTAGGTAATGCTTGTCGTGCTAATCCGATTCCTTTGTTGATTCCCTGTCATCGTGTGGTGTCTAAATCTGGTATGGGTGGTTTTGCAGGAAGCCGGGATGGACTACCGCTGAAAATCAAGGCACGTTTGCTTGATCATGAAGGCGTGTCTATATAAAACAGGCCAAATGATAGTTGCTTAATAGCTGTCAGTAGTCGTTTCATGGGTTTAGGTTTAGGTTTAGGTTTAGGTTTAGGTTTAGGTTTAGGTTAA
>JBEQLM010000125.1:0-5043 GCA_040325975.1 Gammaproteobacteria bacterium
AAAGGAACCTATATTGTATTGCTGAAAAGCGAGCAATCAAAAAACATTCAAATTGGAAAGCTGGCGCAGCTTGAAATCAGGAAAGGTTATTACATCTATATTGGCAGTGCTCTTGGTCCGGGTGGCGTATTGGCGCGTTTAAAACATCACAGCAAAATCAGCAGAAAACCACATTGGCATTTAGATTACTTGCGAGCAGAAACTGAGTTTTATCAGGCTTATGCCCTGCTATCCTTAGATAGAAAGGAGTGTGAGTGGGCTGTGTTTATGGCTCAACTTGCAGAAGTTAGTGAGCCAATGGAAGGTTTTGGCTCATCGGATTGCAACTGTAATACACACCTCTTTTATTGTTCGTCGATGGTAAAAGCGGTGCGGGCTATTCGTAAAATTAGTCAAGCCCGAAAGGTTGCTGCAGATAGGCTGATTTAATTTTAGTTTTGAGCTTAGCCTAAAAGAGCATCAATTTTTGACAATAAATCTTTCTTTTCAGGGGGTTTAACTACGTAATCTTTTGCGCCCTGACGTTTCGCCCAGACTTTGTCTGTTTCCTGATCCTTGGTAGTGAGCATGATGATGGGAATATGTTTAGTCTTCGGGTCAGTTGAGATTGTACGAGTGGCCTGGAAGCCACTGATACCCGGCATAACCACGTCCATGACAATCAAATCAGGTTTTTTGACGATGGACATTGCGATGCCTTCTTCTCCGCTCACAGCAGGAATGACTTCATGTCCTGCTGATTCCAGAATTTTTGTAGTACCAGCGAGCAATGTAGGTGAGTCGTCAACGACAAGTATACGAGCCATAAATAAAGCCTTGAATGAGTTAAGTTGTCTAAGCCTACAATATATATGTTATGTATAACAAGAATAATCGCAACATGTTGGATATTTAATCAATTCAGTGATTTATATTTATGGCTATCCGTTCTATCATGGTGTTTTTTACAATATCGAGCCTGTCTATGCTTCGTATTTTTTCTTCGATGATAATTCCCCTCGGCATATTGGGTCTGGCTTTTATTCTTTATCCTGAATTTGAAGGCTTGCCAAAATCCCAGTTAGTGATCATTAAGCCGCTGCCAGTGATTATTGCAATAATCGGCATGAGTCTATGTTTGAGATTCAATCGCAGTCTGGTATTTTTCACGATGTTGGCACTGATTCTTGCCTATGCATTAATGCAATGGTATTTGCCGAGTCTGGGCTGGATTGAGGCTAAAACTGTCTGGTCGGTCTTATGTCTATTATTACCATTAAACGTAGTGGTGATTTCTCTATTGAAGGAACGAGGCATTTTGACCTGGTGGGGTAGCTCCCGTCTGGCATTTTTATTGTTGCCCATGCTGGTTTTTGTGCTTGTGGCGAAACATTATCCCGAGCCGCTGCTACATCTTCTCACCATGCGTTATACAGAGCTATATGTCTTGAATCAGGTGGATTTTGCTCAACTACCGTTGTTAATGATGATTCTTGCAATACTGATTCTGAATGGTCGATGGTTTGTGCGGGCAACAGAGCAGAATAGCGCTTTGTTTATTGCATTGATTAGTGCCATCGTTATGCTGTATTTCAAAAATGATGACGCTAGCAGAGCTATCTTTGCCAGTGCGGCCATGTTGATGTTGGTGATTGCTGTCGTACAGGCATCCTGGAGTATGGCTTATATCGACCAGCTTACCGATCTACCAGGCAGACGCGCGCTGGAAGAAGAGCTGCTTAAACTGGGCAGTAACTATTCCATTGCTATGCTGGATATTGATCATTTTAAAAAATTCAACGACTCTTATGGTCATGATGCGGGCGATCAGGTGTTAAAAATGGTCGCTGCACGAATCAAACAGTCAGCTTCTGGGGGTATGGCTTTTCGTTATGGTGGAGAAGAATTCACCATCGTTTTTCCAGGTAAAAATATAAAAGAGACGCTGGATGTGCTTGAAGATGTTCGTGAAAACATTGGCGGTAGTATGTTCCAGTTACGCAATAAAGAGCGTCGAAGTAACAATAGAACAAAAGATGGTGATAAGAATGTACAGGTGACAATCAGTATTGGAGTTGCCGAACGTACAGAGCTTATGACAATACCGAATGAAGTTATTAAAGGCGCAGATAAGGCTTTGTACAGGGCAAAAGAAAAGGGAAGAAACAGGGTGTGTGAGTAAGCCTTTTGTACTGAAAACCATGAAGTTACCGGTGATTTGGGCTATTTCGGCTATTTTTTTTGCAAATTGTTGTAAATTCAGGCCAAAACTACTTCTCACGGCCATACATTCTGGGCAATCTGGTTTATAATCCTGCGGCTAAGTTGCACCCGTACACGTCACCCCAGTGTGATCTTTAAAAAAAGGGATATCCGGCAGGTCTGGATACTCTGAATTGTGGTTCGTGGACATCTTCGATTCATTGAATAAACCGTATTAGAGTATGTAGGAATATGACTGATTTAGCCAAGTATAGAAACATAGGTATCTTCGCTCACGTGGATGCCGGTAAAACAACCACCACGGAACGCATTCTGAAGCTGACCGGTAAGATTCATAAAACCGGTGAAGTGCATGATGGCGAAGCCACCACTGACTTCATGGAACAGGAGCAGGAACGTGGTATTACCATCCAGTCTGCTGCGACCAGCTGTGAGTGGAATGGACACCGTCTGAACATCATCGACACACCAGGACACGTTGACTTCACTATCGAAGTATATCGTTCACTGAAAGTACTCGATGGCGGCATCGGTGTATTCTGTGGTTCTGGTGGTGTTGAGCCTCAGTCAGAAACCAACTGGCGTTATGCCAATGATTCTGAAGTAGCTCGTGTTATTTTTGTTAACAAGCTAGACCGTATTGGTGCTGACTTCTACAAGGTTGTCGATCAGGTTGAAAAAGTACTCGGTGCTAATCCGCTGGTCATGGTATTGCCAATCGGCATCGAAGACGAGTTCAAAGGTTGTGTTGACCTGTTAACACGCAAAGCCTGGATATGGGACGACGAAAAAGACCTGTCTGCTTATCGTATTGAAGAAGTGCCTGCTGATATGGTAGATCAGGTTGAAGAATACCGCGAGATGCTGATCGAAAAAGCATTAGAGCAAGACGATGATTTGATGGAAAAATATCTGGAAGGTGAAGAGCCTTCAATCGAAGACATTAATAAATGTATTCGTAAAGGTACTATCTCACTCGACTTCTTCCCTACTTACTGTGGTTCAGCCTTTAAAGATAAAGGTGTACAAATGGTTCTGGATGCAGCTGTTGCTTATCTGCCAGATCCAACCGAAGTTAAACCACAGCCTGAAGTCGATCTGGAAGGTGAAGAGACTGGCGAATTTGCTATCGTTGATGCTGACAAACCACTACGCGCATTGGCATTCAAAATTATGGATGACCGTTTCGGCGCGTTGACCTTTATTCGTATCTACTCTGGTAAATTGAACAAAGGCGATACACTGCTTAACACCTTTACCGGTAAAACTGAGCGTATTGGCCGTATGGTTGAAATGCATGCCGATGAGCGTATCGAGCTTGATCACGCACAAGCCGGTGACATTATCGCTGTTGTTGGTATGAAGAATGTACAGACGGGTCATACTTTGTGTGATCCTAAGCATCCTGCAACGCTTGAGCCTATGGTTTTCCCTGATCCCGTCATCTCAATTTCTATTTCACCAGATGATAAAGGCGCTTCAGAAAAACTCGGTATCGCACTGGGTAAAATGATTAAAGAAGATCCATCGTTCCGCGTTGAAACTGATGAAGACAGTGGTGAAACCATCCTTAAAGGTATGGGTGAGTTACATCTGGATATTAAAGTTGATATTCTGAAACGTACTCATGGTATTTCTGCAACTGTGGGTAAACCTCAGGTGGCTTATCGTGAAACGATTACTAAGGTGATTGAAGATAGCTACACACATAAGAAACAATCAGGTGGTTCAGGTCAGTTCGGTAAGATCGACTACACCGTATCCCCGGGTGAGCCAGGCAGTGGTTTTGAATTTGAATCTACCGTGACTGGTGGTAATGTGCCTCGTGAATTCTGGCCTGCTGTAGAAAAAGGCTTTGGCAAGATGAAGGACAAAGGCGTACTCGCCGGTTATCCATGTCTCGACTTCAAAATAACTTTAACTGACGGTTCATTCCATGCGGTGGATTCATCCGCTGTAGCTTTTGAATTGGCAGCTATGGCGGCTTACCGTCAGTCTATGCCTAAAGCCGGTCCACAGTTGATGGAACCCATCATGAAAGTTGATGTGTATACACCTGACGATCACGTTGGTGATGTTATTGGTGACCTTAACCGTCGTCGTGGCATGATCAAATCACAGGAGGCAGGTGTAACCGGCGTTCGCATTAAAGCAGAATGTCCGCTGAGTGAGATGTTTGGTTACATTGGTACATTGCGTACCATGACATCAGGCCGTGGTCAATTCTCGATGGAATTCCTGCACTACATGCCATGTCCTAAGAACGTGTCAGAAGCAGTAATCAAGGAAAATCAGGAACGTGAGGCAGCTAAGAAGAAATAATTTCTTCATTGATGCTAAATTAAAAAGGGCCGGTATTTACCGGCCCTTTTTTATGGGCAAATATGTAGCTAGTATTAAAGTGTGATGACTAACACAGACATAAAAAAACATCAGCAGGCTTTGCGGGCATGTCGAAAATGCCCTGACATGATTCCACCGGTAATTACCGGTACGCCGGTTAATTCAAAAATAATTTTGGTCGGCCAGGCGCCGGGTGATCGCGAAGGTGAACTGGGTAAACCCTTTGGCTGGACAGCGGGGAAAACCTTGTTCAAATGGTTTTCGTCGATTGGTCTGAAGGAAGAAGTATTCCGCCAGCAGATTTATATTGCAGCCGTCTGCCGATGTTTTCCCGGTAAAAAACCAAAGGGTGGCGACCGAGTGCCGAGCAAAGATGAAATTGCACAATGCAAACCCTGGTTAGAAACAGAGTTCGATTTAATGAAGCCTGCGTTAATACTGCCGATAGGAAAATTAGCCATATCACAGTTTATTGAAGTAGATAAATTGATTGATGTC
>JBEQLM010000126.1:0-5027 GCA_040325975.1 Gammaproteobacteria bacterium
GACAAAGAAATAGAAATTGAAATTTCAGCCGCGCCAGTAGGTGTGGAGATTATGGCGCCACCGGGCATGGAAGAGATGACCAGCCAGTTGCAGGGCGTTTTTCAGAACATGTCGAGTGATCGCAAGAAGACTGAAAAAATGAGAATCGAGCAGGCATATAAAGTGCTGCTTGATGAAGAAGCATCCAAGTTGCTCAAAGAAGATGACATTAAGGCCTGGGCTGTAGAAAATGCCGAGCAGAATGGCATTGTATTTCTCGATGAGCTGGATAAGGTAGCGAAGCGCGCTGATTCGGGCGGCGGTGGCGATGTTTCGCGCGAAGGCGTACAGCGTGATTTATTGCCTCTGGTTGAAGGTTGCACTGTGAGTACTAAATACGGCATGGTGAAAACCGATCATATTTTGTTTATTGCCTCGGGCGCTTTTCATCTATGCAAACCTTCGGACCTTATTCCTGAATTGCAGGGTCGTTTACCGATTCGGGTAGAACTTGATGCGCTTAATGCCGATGATTTCCAGCGAATTTTGACGGAGCCGGATGCGGCATTAACCGTACAATACAAAGCGCTGTTGAAAACCGAAGGTGTGGAATTAGAATTTACTGAAGATGGTGTAAAACGTATTGCTGAAATCGCCTCTGACGTAAATGACAAATCTGAAAATATTGGCGCGCGTCGTTTGCATACAGTGATGGAAAGATTGTTAGATGAAATCTCCTACGAAGCGCCAGACAAATCAGGTTCAAAAGTTACTATCGATGCGACCTATGTTGATAACAGCCTGGGTGAGCTGGTCAAGGATGAAGATTTAAGTCGCTACATTCTTTAAGACACATATACGAGAAACAAACATGGCAAAACCAACTGATATTAGTCTGCATCAAAAAAGCCGAATTCTTGAGCTAACTTATGATGACGGCGCTAATTATAAATTACCCTGTGAATATCTCAGAGTGTATTCACCTTCTGCAGAAGTCACCGGCCATGGCCCGGGTCAGGATATTCTTCAGCTCAATAAAGAAGAAGTGAATATCACCGCGCTTGAGCCGCAGGGCAACTATGCCTTAAAGCTGGTGTTTGACGATAAACACGATACCGGTCTTTATACCTGGGAATATTTACAGGAGCTGGGTTCTACTTACGAAGAGAAGTGGCAGAATTATTTAGATCGTTTGAAAGAAGCCGGTCACGAACGCAAAGCATAAACGAGAAAACCATGTCTGGAAATAAAACACATTTTGGATTCAAGCAGGTCGATGCCGATAAAAAAGCCGGCCTGGTCGCGGAAGTATTCAGTTCGGTCGCCAGCAAATATGACATCATGAACGATGTCATGTCATTTGGTGTTCACCGCATCTGGAAAAAAATTGCCATGGCACACACCGGGTTGAAGAAAGGTATGCATGCGCTGGACATTGCTGGCGGTACGGGTGACCTTACCATCCAGA
The DNA here is from genome assembly GCA_040325975.1 of Gammaproteobacteria bacterium. Taxonomy (GTDB): domain Bacteria; phylum Pseudomonadota; class Gammaproteobacteria; order SZUA-229; family SZUA-229; genus LH-M37. Next base: position 1,448 of record JBEQLM010000126.1, read on the forward strand.
TGTCAAAGCAGGTTGGCGCCAGCGGCGAAGTGATTATTTCAGACATTAATCCAGCGATGCTGGAACAAGGTCGTCGTCGACTTATCGATAAAGGCATCGCCGGTAATGTGAAATTTGTTGAAGCCAATGCCGAAGAACTACCATTTGAAGATAACGCCTTCGATTGCGTTACCATTGCCTTTGGTTTGCGCAACGTTACCGATAAAGATAAAGCCTTAAAAGAAATGCATCGCGTGCTTAAACCCGGAGGTCGATTGCTAGTGCTGGAATTTTCCAAGCCGGTAGTGCCGGGACTGGATAAAATTTATGACTTCTACTCGTTCAATATACTGCCTAAAATGGGTAAGGTGATTGCCAATGACGAAGAAAGTTACCGTTATCTTGCGGAATCGATACGAATGCATCCGGATCAGGCAACCTTAAAATCGATGATGGAAAACGCCGGTTTTGAGCGTTGTACTTATCATAATATGACGGGTGGAATTGTTGCTCTGCACAAAGGCTTTAAACTTTAGACAATGATATTACGTGATACAGCAATTGAAGCATCTATAAACGGACTTGAAGTTGCCATCAATCGTTATTTGTCACTGGATCCAGAAGTCACAGAAAAATTAGCTGAACTCGAAGGTCGAGTCATCGCCGTGGTGATAACAGGTATAAACAAAACCCTGTATTTTCTGCCGCATCAGGCTGGCATGGATGTCATCGAGCATTATGAAGATGAAGCAGATACCACGCTCAGAGGTTCGCCAGTAGCATTATTGAAAATGAGCATGAATAAAGATGTCGCGCCATTGATGCTGAAAGGTGAAGTTGAGATTGAAGGTGATGTTCGGCTAGGCCGAAGCTTTAAAAAAATTCTGTCAGAGATGGATGTTGACTGGGAAGAATATATTGCCAGAGTTATCGGCGATGCTCCGGCACATCATCTGGCGAGTCTGACAAAAAAAATAATAAGCTGGGGACGTCAGGCTGGAAATAATGTGGCTGCGGATGTATCCGAATATCTTCAGGAAGAAAGTCGGGACGTAGTCAGCAAGCCTGAGCTTGAAATGTTTTATCAAGATGTGGATGCTTTGAGAAATCAGCTTGACCGTTTTCAGGCTCGAATAAATGCGCTGAAAAAATAAATAAAAACAAAATCTGGATTTAGATTTAACAATGAAATTAATCGGACCAAAACAGTTCTTTCGCATGTTACGAATCAATTACGTACTTGCGCGTCATGGACTGGACGACATAATTTTTGCAACTCATCTGCTACGGCCGTTTCGTTTTCTCATCTATGTTTTACCCTGGAACTGGTTTCGACCAAACCGAGCGCCGCGAGGTGCACGCATTCGCCGCGCACTGGAAGATCTGGGCCCTGTCTTTATCAAGTTTGGTCAGATGTTGTCGACCCGCCGTGATTTGTTAGCAGATGATATAGCCGATGAACTGCAATTGTTACAGGATGCAGTGCCTCCTTTTGCAAATGAAAAAGCAAAACAGATTATTGAGAAATCCTTCGGCCAGTCACTGGAAGATCTGTTCGAAAGTTTTGAAGCCGCCCCACTTGCCTCGGCATCAATTGCACAGGTTCATGGGGCACGATTAAAAAGCGGCGAAGATGTTATTGTAAAAGTATTACGCCCAGGTATTTTACCTATTATCAAACGTGATATTTCACTGCTCTATATTATTGCCGAACTGGGCGCACGTTATTCATCTGATTTGCGTCGACTGCGTCCGGTTGAGGTCGTCGAGGAATACGAAAAGACCATCATCGATGAATTGGACTTGATGCGCGAAGCAGCCAATGCCAGCCAGCTACGCAGAAATTTTGAAAACTCAAATGAATTATACGTGCCAGAAATTTACTGGGATTACGCACGTAAGAATGTCATGGTGATGGAACGTATTTACGGTATTCCCATTCGTAATACCGATGAGTTGATAGCCCAGAACACCAATATGGAAAGGCTGGCCGAGCTGGGCGTGGAAATCTTTTTCACCCAGGTCTTTTCGCACAATTTTTTCCACGCTGATATGCACCCCGGTAATATCTTTGTCGATATCGAAAACCCGGATGCACCCAAATACATTGCTGTTGATTTCGGCATCATGGGTACGCTCAATCAGACAGATAAACGTTATCTGGCAGAAAATTTTCTGGCTTTCTTTCAGCGCGATTACAACAAGGTTGCCAAGCTACACGTTGAATCGGGCTGGGTGCCCGCGCATACCCGCGTCGATGAATTTGAATCTGCGATACGCAGCGTCTGTGAACCTATTTTTGAACGTCCGCTAAAAGATATTTCATTTGGCCAGTTGTTGTTACGATTATTCCAGACCGCACGTCGCTTTAATATGGAAGTGCAACCACAACTGGTGCTGTTACAAAAAACCCTGCTCAACATTGAAGGACTGGGTCGACAGTTATATCCCGATCTTGATTTATGGACCACGGCCAAACCGTTTCTTGAGCGCTGGATGGAAGAGCAGGTCGGCACCAAAGCCATGCTTCGCAGTCTTAAGGAAAACCTGCCATACATGGTTGAAAAATTACCCGAGATGCCCTCACTGATTTACGAAGCATTGAAAAATTCAGCCGAAGGTCAGGATCAGGAAAAGCAGTTGCAGGAAATTAGGGAAATGCGTGCTGAGTTTAAGCGTGCTAATCAACGCAATATTATTGCCATCGGCGGTGCCAGTTTATTAATCAGTGCCTTCATTGTTTTTGGACTGGCTGGTGAAGAGATAGCTATGTTCATGGGTGCGCCGATATTGTCGTGGATACTGGGCGGCATCGGCTCTGTCTTTATAATGTTCTCCTTTCAGGACTAGCTTCTGATGTCTGAATTTGATAATGCCTTCATGCAAACAGATTCGGCCGATGTTTCACATATTCTTGATGGCCTGAACGAAGCTCAACGTGAAGCCGTTACCGCGCCACCGGGACACATGCTGGTGCTGGCCGGTGCTGGCAGTGGTAAAACTCGCGTACTAGTTCATCGCATTGCCTGGCTGAATCAGGTCGAAAATATTTCTGCCTACAATATTTTTGCCGTCACCTTTACCAATAAAGCGGCTGCAGAAATGCGCAAGCGCGTTGAACAGTTACAGGGCACACCAGCCTCTGGTATGTGGGTCGGTACTTTTCATGGCCTTGCGCATCGGTTATTAAGATCGCACTGGAAAGACGCGGGTTTACCACAGGCTTTTCAAATTTTAGATTCCGACGATCAGTACCGCATGATTCGCCGAATCCTCAAAGGTCTCGGACTGGATGAAGCCAGGTGGCCACCGAAACAGGCACAGGCATTTATCAATGCGCGCAAAGACGAAGGCCAGCGCCCCAAACATATCGATACCTCACACAATCCTTTATACGTGCAACTGGTAAGAATTTACAGTGCCTACGAGGCCGCCTGCGAAAAAGCTGGCGCGGTCGATTTTGCTGAACTGCTTTTTCGTACCCTGGAACTGGTTCGTGATAACGAAGCATTGCAAAAACATTATCAGGATAGATTCCGTCACATATTGGTGGACGAATTTCAGGATACCAATGCCATTCAGTACGCATTAATTCGCACAC
>JBEQLM010000127.1:0-5001 GCA_040325975.1 Gammaproteobacteria bacterium
GTCATCCAGTTCACCAGCCCGGAGTTTTTCTCTAAACTTCTGCCGGGTACCGGACTCCTGCACTTCTGGCTCCCCAAATTCATTTCGAGCTGGCGGTAACAAAGCATCAAGAATGCGCTCTTCCGCAGCGGCCTCAGCCAGATGTTTTACATTTTTGATTTCCTGCTCACGCGCTGTTTTCACAGACATATCAACAAGATCGCGAATGATCGAATCAACTTCTCTACCGACATAACCCACTTCAGTGAACTTTGTCGCTTCAACCTTAATAAACGGCGCATTAGCAAGATGCGCCAGACGACGCGCGATCTCGGTTTTACCCACACCGGTAGGGCCTATCATCAAAATATTCTTTGGCGTGATTTCGTTGCGCAGTTCCAGTTCGATCTGCATTCGACGCCAGCGATTTCGCAGGGCAATCGCCACAGCGCGCTTGGCTTTATGCTGGCCAATGATGTGTTTATCCAGTTCCTGTGCTATTTCGCGGGGTGTCATTTCAGACATAGCTTCTTAACCTGTGATTCGTTTTGGCGAGCGGCTTTATTGCTGCTCGACTTATAATTCTTCAAGCGTACGATTCTGATTTGTGTAGATGCAGATGTCGCCGGCTATCGCCAGGCTCTTTTCTACAATATCGCGAGCGCTCAACTCGGTGTTCTCAAACAGAGCACATGCCGCAGATTGTGCATAAGGGCCGCCCGAACCAATAGCTATCAAATCATTTTCTGTGTCGATGACATCGCCAGTACCGGAAACCAGTAGTGAGGTCTCTGCATCAGCCACAATCAGCATAGCCTCTAACTTGCGTAACATACGGTCGGTGCGCCAGTCTTTGGCGAGCTCAACGGCGGCACGTTTTAAATGTCCGCTATGGCGTTCCAGCATGCCTTCAAATCTTTCCACCAGGGTAAATGCATCGGCAGTGGCGCCAGCAAATCCTACGATAACCTTATCGTGATGAATTTTTCGTACTTTGGTGGCATTGCCTTTCATCACCGTGTTGCCCAAAGTCACCTGACCATCACCGCCGACCACGACTTTACCGTCACGACGTACTGTGATGATGGTTGTACCGTGAAATGTTTCCACGCTAAAACTCCAATAATCTTAAAGATTGGTGATTTTACACGAAAGACTAACAGGAAAGGTTACTTACGAGATCTCGGATGCGCTTTATCATATACCCCAGCCAAATGCTGGAAATCCAGATGGGTGTAGATTTGTGTGGTACTCAGATTAGCGTGTCCCAGCAGCTCCTGCACTGCGCGTAAATCGCTGGAGGATTCCAGAATATGAGAGGCAAAAGAATGCCTCAGCATATGAGGATAAGCATTGCTAGCCAGACCCTGCTTTAGGGCCCATTTTTTAAGCCGTTGCTGAACGCTTCTATTACCAATGCGTTGGCCCTTTTTGCTCAGGAATAAGGCTTCCTGCTCTTGCTTGAGTAGCAAGGCTCTCTCTTTCATCCAAACTTTAAGGGCGGCTGCGGCCTTTCTGCCAAAGGGTAAACGCCTTTGCTTATTGCCTTTACCGGTGACGGTAAGCGTCTGCATTTGCCAGTCGATATCGCTCAAATTCAACCCGGTTAATTCAGATAGCCGCAATCCACAGCCGTACAATAATTCCAACATGGCGTGATCTCTACGCGCTAAGGGATCATCATCGGGCATGGACAACAGATTATTGAGCTGGTCAACACCCAGTGTTTCGGGCAGGCGTTTCGGTGATTTTGGCGCGGGCACGTCATCTGCCGGATTATTGTCCAGACCATGGTGGCGGCATAAATAATTGAACAGACTACGAATGGCTGACAATTGTCTTTGCAAACTTCGACCTGACAGGCCTTTGCGATGCTGCGTGGCGACAAAACGTCTGACTAAAGTTTCATCAATATCTGCCCAGACAGTTTGATCATTCTCGGCGCAAAAAACGCTGAAGGCCTGAACGTCTCGTCGGTACGCGGACAAGGTATGTTTGGAATATTTACGCTCGGATTCCAGATAGATAAAAAAGCGTGCTAGATGATTCTGCCATTCAACTACGCCGGAATCCTGCGCTTTTCTCATGGCTTATTTTTCCAGATGTACCGCTAATGCCGCACTCACCAACTCGCCCATCTGAGTCAAAAATTCAGTACCCATGGTTGACTGGAATCGTCCGGCTTCGCGGCTACCCAGACCCAGTAAACCCAAATCGGCGCCTGCAACCAATGGTATCACCGCTGCTGATGTGACCTCTTTAGCCTTATCATCAAACAAAAAGGCATTTTGCTCTGCTGTGCTACGTCCACAAACCGGGATTTTCTGCTTAAGCATGGTTGAAAACTGGCTCAGCTCCGGCGCATGGGTCGGCACGAACAAGCCTGGGTGTTTTTCCACCAGCTCGCTGTTATCTGAAAATAATTTAATATTGGCAAATTCAGCTTTGAGTTCATTTTTTAATTCATCCAGCACCACACTAGTGACATCAATCAGATCGTGCGCACCCAGTAAATTAATCGCGATTCGATGCCGGCTGCTGGCCAAACGGTCATTGAGCCTTGCGATATCCATCAATTCAACCAGATGGCTTTCACTAAGTTTTAGCTTGTCCCGCAAGACACTGACCTGTCGCTCAATCAGTGAAGTCGCGCCGCCAGCCTGATGTGGAATTTCAAGCTCCGCCAGAAGTTCGGGGTGTCTTTGTAAAATATCGCCATGTTCTTTGAGCAGGCTAATTAATTGCAGCTCATCGGCCAGTTTTTCTTCTTGTTGTGTTGTCTGTTGAGACATTTCTGTTTGTGTTATCACAGTTTAATTTGCCCTTTATATACAGTTTCTGCCGGCCCCGTCATCATCAGATGCGATCCCGCGCCCGGCCAAAAAATTGTTAAATCCCCACCTCGTAACTCGACCTGTACCCGCTCATCGAGTAAACGATTTTTGATGCCTACGGCTACCGCAGCACAGGCACCGGTTCCACATGCCATGGTTTCACCTGCACCACGCTCATAAACCCGTAAACGGATATTGCTCCGATCTTCCACTTCCATAAAACCAACATTAACACGCTGCGGAAAACGATGATGACTCTCTATGGCTGCGCCCAGCATCTGCACGGGTGCCTCTTTCACCGATTCCACCAATAACACCGCGTGTGGATTTCCTATGGATACAGCACCTATAGCATATTTCTCATCATTCACCACTAGTTCATGGTATTCCGGCGTGCCTTTTGCTTCAAAAGGCAGGCTTGCTGGATCAAAATCAGGCTCGCCCATATCCACGGTGACGCGGCCATCTGCCTCTAACTCTAGTTGAATCAAACCCGATTTTGTTTCAACCGGTATCACCTGGCTATCGGTCAATCCTTGATCAATGACGAAACGTGCAAAACAGCGCGCACCATTGCCGCACTGCTCTACTTCACCGCCATCTGCATTGAAAATCCGATAGCGGAATTCTGCATCTTCGCTTTTGCTTTCTTCCACTAACAGCAATTGATCACATCCAACACCAAAATGACGATTCGATATATGGCGTATCTGCTCGCGTGTTAACGCTATTTTCTGATTAATAGCGTCAATAACGACGAAATCATTTCCGACGCCCTGCATTTTTGTGAAGTTTATTAGCATACTCGTAGCATAACCATCACTTGTGTTTTGTGCCAGCCTATAAAACAAAAAAGGCCGATCTGATTAGATCGGCCTTTTGTTCAGTCTTATCTGGAATTTCCAGACGTTCTGCCTTATTTACCTGGTACGGTGCTCAGACCAAGTACTTCCCAGTCCTGCATACCACCACGGTACCATTTGATTTTATTGGCAGGGTAGCCCATTTTCAGCAAGCTCTTGATGTTGTTGGGTGATTGACCACACCACATGCCATTACAGAACATCACCAAAGTCTTTGCTTTAGAGAAATCGCGATCGTCATCATCACCTTCAACATTAAACTGCTCTACCATGATGTCACCAATAGCAATTGGGCTTGCAGTACCGGCCTTTAATTTTGTCCATGGGATGTTGATTGAACCAGGAATGGTGCCTTTCTTTACCCAGTCCGGTGTACGTGAATCAATCACCAGAATAGTTTCATCACCATTAGCCATCTTTGTCAGGTAATCCATCACTTCTAACTCTGCGATAGTTTCAACACCCGGGGCAAGTACCATTGGCTGAATGCAAAATGGAGGACAGGGACGTGAAGTCTTGGCAAAAGCCTGTTTAATGGTGTTTTTGTTATTCTGATTACGCGTAATTTTTGTTTTCTTGCCATGGTTAATGACTTCTACACTCATTACTTTCGCAGAAATACCGACTGGTTTGTTCTTATCCTTGGCAAATACATTTGCTGAAAATGCAAAGCTTGCCGCTACTAAAAATACCGTCATTGCTCTTATCATCTTTTTTCTCCTACTTTTGGGTTTTGTTGTTTTTACACTACTATTGATTGTTCAAATGAACCTTCAAAAAATATTAATCACAATCGGGTTCTTCTTCCTCTTCCTCTGTGTCTGCGTCTCCGTTCTTTTTACCGTCTTCTTTACTGCCGTCATCTGCAAAAATAATACATTCACTACCAGTAGCAATATCAAAGCTCGCCTGTGCAGGTATTAAATATAATAAAGAAATGACAGCTACTAATTTTATTAAATGGCTCATAAGCCCTCCGACAATATACTTTCAAGCTCTAACACTTTTATTCAGGGTTTCTTTCATTTCATAGGCACAGGGTAAACCGCCTACACCTGCTCCTATTATGACGATATGTGCCATGGCTTTTCCTCATTTACATTGTTAACTTACAACCATAAATGCAAGCTTCAGGCCAAAATTTAATACAACCAATAAAAACAATTAGTTAGCCGCGTAAAAGACGCCTTTAGCTTTCACAATCATAAAATCATTAAAAATATACTGTCATTTTTGGCATGCGCATAACATCGATATGTCATATATGACATAAAATAGATTATTTTACAAGCTGAAATTTTTTCCGCTGATGATTGCTATCAGCA
>JBEQLM010000128.1:0-4987 GCA_040325975.1 Gammaproteobacteria bacterium
GCCCTGTTCATCGTCGCTGAGTGATTCTCTACGGTAAGCATCGATGACAATATCCTGGCTGGCGGAAAAAAAGCTCAGCAGCAAGGCGGCGATGGCCGTCATCATTAAAAGTTTGGTTGGGTCGGAAAAAGCTAATAAGGCAATGGCGGCAGTGAGTAGCACTTGCCATATTAATAACCAGCCGCGTCGGCGTCCGAGTAACGATGGAATGTAGCGATCCATCAGCGGAGCCCAGAGAAACTTCAGGGTATAAGGCAGGCCGACTAAGGCAAACAAACCGATAGTGCTGAGATCAACTCCGGAATCTTTCATCCACGCCTGCAGCACAGAGAGGGTTAGCAATAGCGGCAGGCCGCTAGCAAATCCCATGACCAAAGCGATGAGCATACGCGTAGTAAAAATGGAGACAACAACCTGAGACCAGGATTTTTTATGTTCTTCCAGTTTTGGCTGAGTATGCTGCAAAAGTTAGCTCAGTTTAAAATCGTAATCGACAATCAGAGGCGAATGATCAGAGAAACGTTCGTCTTTATAAATGCTGGTGCTTTTTACCAGCGGTGCTAATTTTGGTGTAATGATCTGGTAGTCGATACGCCAACCGGTATTATTAGCCCAGGCCTGGCCGCGATTTGACCACCATGTATATTGATCTTCTTCCTGATTGACCACGCGGAAGGCATCAACATAACCTGCTTCGTCAAATAATGTATCCAGCCAGGCACGTTCTTCGGGCAGGAAACCGGAATTTTTCTGATTGCCACGCCAGTTTTTAATATCGATTTTTTTGTGCGCGATATTCCAGTCGCCACAAATAATAAATTCACGACGTTTGCGACGCAGGCTTTGCAGGTGATTCATAAAGCGACCCATGAAATCAAATTTCACCGCCTGTCTTTCTTCGCTGGCTGACCCCGAGTGCATGTAGAGCGAAATCACACTCAGTTTCTCGAACTGAAATTCCAGATAACGGCCTTCGATATCAATGTCGTGCCAGCCGAGGCCTTCAATAATCTTCTTAGGTTTGATCTTGCTGTAGATGGCTACACCGCTGTAGCCTTTTTTTACGGCATCGTGATAGTGGCAGAAATAACCTTCGGGTTTAAACTGCTCGTCAGTGAGCTGATGTTCCTGCGCCTTGGTTTCCTGAATGCAGATAACGTCGGCATCGACCTTTTTCAACCAGTCGAAAAAGCCTTTTTTAGCGGCGGCACGGATACCATTGGTGTTTGCAGATATGATTCTCATAATGGGGCGTATGATAACAGCTTGTTCCGCTTTGCGGCGTCAAATCATTTATACTCATGTCCTGTTTTAATCAAAAATTATTAAACGCCATGCAAGATTACAAAATACACTTTATTCGCCTTGCCATTCAATATCAGGTATTACGTTTTGGTGAGTTCACACTAAAATCAGGTCGAATCAGTCCTTATTTTTTTAATGCCGGATTATTCAATACTGGGCATGCCTTGTCTGAGTTGGGCAAAAGTTATGCATCAGCACTGGTCGACCAAAAGCTGGAATACGATGTTTTATTTGGCCCTGCTTACAAAGGTATCCCGCTAGTTTCGACACTGGCAGTGGCTCTGTCGGTAGATCATGGCATTGATAAACCTTATGCCTTTAATCGTAAAGAAGCCAAGGATCACGGCGAAGGTGGCAGCATCGTAGGTGCCGAGGTTGAAGGTAAAGTATTGATCGTTGATGATGTGATCACCGCCGGTACCGCCATTCGTGAAGCGGTAGATATTATCAAGGCCCAGGGTGGTGAAGCCTCAGCGGTGCTCATCGCACTGGATAGGCAGGAAAAAGGTAAAGCTGAAAAATCTGCCATCCAGGAAGTTCAGGAAGATTATGGTATTCCGGTGAGCAGTATTATCACTATGACCGATTTGATTGATTACCTGGAAACCGACGAGAAATTTAAAGATCATCTAGCGGCGATGAAGGCTTATCGCGATGAGTATGGGGTTTAAAGAAAAGCTTTAACCAATTATCAGTTTTACCCCCACCAGTAATGTCACGATTTCAAAACTGCGCTTAATCAGTGTATTGCCTTTAACAATAGCCAGATGTGCGCCCAGATAACCTCCTATCACTGAGCCGAGTAATAAAGCGGGTATCCATAACCAGTGTATCTCACCGAGAATGCCCAGTGTGATGGCTCCAGCACCGTTCCAGAATAGGCCAACCAGTATCAGCGTGTAGGCGATGGCACGCTTGTAGTCCAGCCCGAACCACCGCACCAGCCACAGTGTGACGAACAGACCCGTACCCGAAGTGAGAGAGCCATTGAGTATGCCGATCATGAAAAGTGCAAGGCCACCCAGTAGATATCCCCTGGCGTTACGATGCGTAGGCTGATAAATTTGCCCCAGTTGCGGGGAGAAAAATGAATAAATACTCAGACTTAAGGTGAGCACACCCAGGGCGATTTCCGCCATCCTGTCAGGAACTTGAAGGATAAAGCTAGCTCCAAGAATAACCCCCGGCAGTCCTGTTCCTACAATAAATAAGGCAAAATGACGTTCAAGATGGCTTTCTTTTAGATGTCTAATAGTTGCACCAATTCCCAGGGCAACAGTTGCAACCTTATGTGTAGCCACTGCCACACCGAAAGGAAGGCCAAGGAAAATCAGCACTGGCAATTGAATCAATCCAGCACCACCGCCGGATAGCGCCGAGAAGATGTTGGCAATCAGTGAAATAATAAAAATGAGGATTTGTTCGAGCATTTACGCCTGTTTTTATTAAGATATTTGTAAACATTGTGACACACTAAGATAAATGTCTATACTCTATAGATTGTTGTCATGAGGATTTTGTTATGAATTACAAATTAATATCGTTGTTACTTCTGCTCTGTATTGGCTCATTGCCTACACAGGCAAAAATGTTCAAATGGGAGGACGATGATGGAAATGTTCATTTTGGAGATAAAATACCTAATCAGTATTTAAATAAACAACATAATGAATTAAATGCGCAAGGCGCAGTCGTGAGCACTCATGATGAGGTTAAGGATAAAACGGAGGAGGAAAAACAAGAAAAATATCGACTAATACAAATTGAACGCGAAAAGAAAACGAAAGCCAAGGATCAGCTCAGGCAGGATAGAATGTTGTTAGATACTTATACCACTGAACGAGATTTAACAGCTGCCAAAGATGCACGCCTGGATGCGGTAGAGTCTCAGTTACAGTTATCAAAATCCACAATCATAGATGCCAAACTAAAATTAGATATAACAGAAAAGCAGATCGCAGCAATTAAAGCCGCGGGCAACGAGGTACCAAATAATATTACCCACAAAATGAAACTCGAAGAAAAGCAGTTGAAAACATATCAGGATCTCGTCACTAGCCATGAAAAAAAGAAGTTGGAAATTAATGAGCAGTTTGGTGGCTATATCAAACGTTTTCGTGAACTAAAGATTGATCATCAACGTGTTAAGGATGAGCGTGAAGCTCGGCATAGGGAAGCTTTGTAGTTATTGATAAGAGCCATCATGGGAACCTAGCTCTTTATTAACGTTCCTACACCTTCATCGGTGAGCAGTTCCAGTAGCACTGCATGCTCGACACGACCGTCAATAATGTGAGCCGTTTTTACACCCGAGTTGACGGCATCCAGTGCGCAGTCAACTTTGGGCAGCATGCCACCGTGAATAGTACCGTCGGCTTTTAATTTGTCGACATCTTCCACATTGAGTCCGGTTAGGATATTCCCTTCCTTATCTAGAATACCCGCTGTATTGGTCAGCAATAATAATTTTTCGGCGCCCAATACGCTGGCCATCTTTCCAGCAACCAGATCGGCATTAATATTGTAGGACATAGCATCATCACCAACACCGATGGGTGCGATGACAGGAATAAAATCGCCCTGATCCAGAGTAGTAACAAGTGATGGATCAATCGATGTGATTTCGCCAACATGGCCGAGGTCGATAATTTCGGGTGCTTCCAGTCCCGGTGTTGTTCTCGTGATTTGCATCTTTTTGGCGCGGATTAAACAACCATCCTTACCAGTCAAGCCAACCGCATGGCCACCATTCATATTGATCAGGCTGACTATGCTTTTATTTACCAGTCCGCCGAGCACCATTTCAACCACATCCATGGTCTCGCTATCAGTAACGCGCATGCCGTTAATGAATTCGGATTCCTTGCCTATTTTTTCTAGCAGGCTACCAATTTGTGGACCGCCGCCGTGAACGATAACGGGATTAACGCCAACCTGTTTGAGTAAAACGATATCTCTGGCAAAACTATTTTTCAGGTTTTCGTCGATCATGGCGTTGCCACCAAATTTGATAACAATAGTTTTATTGTTCAGGTTCTGAAGATAAGGCAATGCTTCAGATAGAACGTGGGCTACATTGTTGGCGTTGGTTTTATCCACAACGACTCCTGAAAATAAAAATTAATAAGTTAAGTATTATTGTGCCTGTTCATGATCAGGGATGGAAGCCCTGATCATGAATCCAGCTTTAATTGAAGCTTAAAAAGGTAAATCGAGAGAGCTATCCATCTTTTGTAGTTGCTGTCTGAAAGTGTTTTGAATTTCTTCTAACATGGCCTCAGTGTTTGCTTCAAAACGCAGCACTAGACAAGGCGTGGTGTTGGAAGGCCTAATCAGACCCCAGCCTTCAGCGTAATTGACGCGCATGCCGTCGATGGTTGAAATATCTGCACCCGAAAAATCAGCCTCCTGTTTAAACTTATCCATGAATTTGTAATGTTCGCCTTCTTCAAACTGGATTTGAAGTTCAGGGGTATTGCAGCTATCCGGCAGAGCAGCAAAAACATCAGAAGCTATTTCGCCGCGTTTGCTGAGAATTTCCAGCATACGTGCCGCACTGTAAAGACCATCATCAAAACCATACCAGCGTTCTTTGAAGAAAATATGTCCGCTCATTTCGCCAGCGAGTTCAGCGCCAGTTTCTCTCATTTTAGCCTTGATGAATGAATGACCGGTTTTCCAC
>JBEQLM010000129.1:0-4954 GCA_040325975.1 Gammaproteobacteria bacterium
ACAGGCTCTTGGTTTCATAGGCCAGCCACATTGAAGTACCGATCAGAATAAAACCAATAATCACCGAAGCCGCGCCATCGAAATATAAAATGCCCGTAGTCTGGCTGAGTAAGATACCGGCAAAGGCCACCAGCAAGCCCAGCATGGCGGCAGAATCCTCAAACAATACCACGAAGATGGATGGATCCTTGGCTCGTTGAATAGCTTCAAGATAACCCCATTTACCCTTCACCTGCTTGAATTCACGAAACGCGAACAACCAGGCAGCACCCTCAAATAACAATGCCAAACTCAGCACCACATAGTTAATCATTGGGTTACTCATCGGCTCGGGGTGCCGAATATGACTAATGCCTTCGTAAATAGAAATGCCGCCACCCAAAGCAAAAATCAGAATCGCCACGATGAAGCTCCAAAAATAAACCTCCTTACCATGACCAAATGGGAAATTCTCGTCAGCGGGTTTCTTTGCCTGCCTGAGCCCGTGCAGCAACAAAACCTGATTACCGGTATCCACCAGTGAATGAATGCCCTCAGACAGCATAGCCGAACTACCCGTCATTGCCGCCGCCGCAAACTTGGTGATTGATATCAATGTATTACCGACAAGTGCCGCATAAATCACTTTTTTAGAGCCTGAAGCCATGTTTTTTCTATCCTGTTAAATCGTACTGATAACGGTAATTTTATCCTAATCCAGAGGCTCTATATGGATATATATAGATACAAAAACCATGTTAATCTTTTGAGAAATATGATTATACTGGCGCGCTCAGGTAAATAGCTCAAGGAAAATGACAACAATGAAGAATAATAAAATAGCGGTAGATCGTTGTCTTGAACAACTAGAAGCCGAAATAGAAAACTTCATGAAAAGCATTAGTTTCGATGATGTCATCAGAATGCATTTTCTGGAACAGTCTGCTAAATATCTGGGTGTTTACGTAGAAAGCAATCCAATAGATTTATTGGATAATAAACAAATAAATTAAAATTTTGCTAAGTCTGCTCTGTCAGCTTAGCGTTTATTAGAAGGTAGGGTGTGTATCCTACGTACTAACAATCTCTTCCAGGGTAACACGGTTTCTGCCATTACTTTTGGATGCATATAATGCTTTATCAGCGCGTTCGAATAAAGTAACAGGCGTGTCACTGAAAGGCCTGTATTGCGCAACACCAAGACTACAGGACAGATGAATATCATAAGGCATAGATGCTTTGTCGATAATTTCACAGAGTCGTATAGCAATCTCTGAAGCCGCCACCAGATCGGTTCGAGGTACCAACAAAACAAACTCTTCACCACCATGGCGGGCAAAAACATCACTCAGACGTTTAGTTTCAGTCACTAATTCGCAAAGCCGCATTAAAACCTGATCACCGACCATATGCCCATGTTCATCATTGACGTTTTTAAAATGATCCACATCAATCAATATCAATGAAAAAGTCGCCTTTTTATCACACCAGTCATTCAGTGTTTGATTGTAATAACCATGATTAAACGATTGAGTAAGTGGGTCTCGTATTGCCATCTGTTTTAGTTTATGGCTCAACAAAATAATTCTGGCTGTCAGTACACCGAAAATAATCCCGACAGTACCGGGTGCTAAAAAGTAGTAGAACTTAAGATCTTGAATATTGAAGGTATAAACTATTTGTAAATAGCCGACTGCACAGGTAAAAATCAGCCAGAAAAAGATAGAGCTGGCATAAACCAGATTAGAGTTTAGTTTAGTGATAGGCATGAAAAAATAGAGTTACCGCTAAAAATATTGACCAATAGTATCAGATACTTATTCCAGCTCTGCCATAATTTTTATAGGTATTCATAAGCCCACCATGCCTGTTCCTTTGGAAGAGCATGGTAGAGAGAAAGCGGTAATTTTCTTTAGTGCCGGAACAATATTCCAATCATAATAACCTCTTCGAAATTTAGCGGTTGATGGAAATAATGCAATTGCCTGGCAGTAACACTTATTTCGCTTGTTACATCATACGTAGCACCCGCTTCAGCATAATATTTGTCATTAAAGTCACTGGTATCAAAACTGTATTCTAATGATACCCCTACCCCTACAAAGAATGAGATAGGGCCACTGATAACATAACCACCACCAACATCCAGAGCCAATCTATTGCCCTGTAAAAGTGATTCCGTGTGAACTAAATCGATATGTGCCTGCTTATCTCTATCAAAACTAAACCCACCAATAGACCTGATTACCAAATCATTGAGTTCAGATGGCTTACTTTTTTCGATTCGTAGATTACTTTGGTTCAATGCAGATGCAGTAGTCACAGCTGAGAGCAAAAAAAAGAAAAATAGAAATGAGATTAATGATTTGTATCGGTTGTCACGGGAAAAAATGCTTGCAAACTTATCTAATATCATCTTTGTTGTTTTCTCTTATTATGAATACATTAAATGTCTGTTAATCACTTAGGCTGTCGGCGTGCTAGTGAGTACCAGAAAGCGTAGGCATCATAGCACATCGGCAATAGGCTATTCAGAAATGTAGGATGGAAAAGCGATGATAGTCTGTGCAGAAAATATACTGCTTATCCAGCCATCAGAGGAGCAAAACCTCATGCATCAACAACCAGTGCTTCATCGAGTTTAATCGTTATATCATCGACAGATAAAGGCTTACTAAACAGGAAGCCCTGCATAACATCACAGGTTTTTGAGTGCAGATAGCCACGTTGAATCTCAGTTTCCACGCCATCAGCAACAATGGATAAATCCAGAGCGTGCCCCAATGCAATAATGGCATTGATAATTGCACTCTCATCAGCCTTTGATTTAATTTCACTAACAAATGATCGATCAATTTTCAGTGTGTTAACAGCTAATTTATTTAAATCACTGAGTGATGAATTGCCAGTACCAAAGTTATTTAACGTAACACTAACGCCAAGTTTTTTCAGGCTGGTGAACATTTCAATCACATGATCAGTGCCAGATTGTAGAGAAATCTCAGTCAGCTCAAGCTCAAGCAGCTCAGCTGGCAGGCCTGTTTCTTTAAGACAGGTCGTTACCATAGTCAAAAGATCAAAACGCTTAAACTCAGTCGCTGAGATATTCACAGCAATAGGCACGGTTAAACGCCCACTTGAATACCAGTCCATGCCCTGCTTACAGACATTGTCTATCACCCATTTTGTTACATCCGATATCAGGCCGCTATCTTCAGCGATGGGAATAAACTCATCGGGTGAAATCAGGCCGTCTTCAGGGTCCTGCCAGCGTATCAGTGCTTCCAGACCAACAATGGCACCGCTAACAGAATTAAATTTGGGCTGATAATCCATAAAGAATTGATTGTCGTCGATGGCGTTACGTAGACGTGAGTGTATCCTCTGGTAATTGTGCATTACCGTATCGGTCTTATCTGAATAAAACTGATAATGATTTTTGCCATTCTCTTTTGCACGATACATGGCAATATCTGCGTTCTTAATGAGCTCCTGCGCGGTGACAGAATCATCCGGATAAACGCTTGCACCAATATTACAGCTTATAACTACGTCCTCATTATTTACCGCTATAGGTTGCTGCAGTAATTTTAAAATTCGATCTGAAACAACCGCTGCATCCCATGGCCCATCGATATTATCTAACAACACAATAAAATCATCAGCACCAATTCTGGCGACTATGTCATAGGATTGATCATGCAAATCATTCGCGCCCAGCGTATCTTTTCTTAATGAATTATTAAGTCTCAACGCCATTTCTTTTAAAACAGTATCGCCGCCTTTCTGTCCATAGCTGTCATTAATCTGTTTAAGATTGTCCGGTTTTATAAACAACAAAGCCAGGCTGTGTTTTTTAGTGTTAGCAATAGCAATAATATTTTCCAGATAATCGGCAAACATCCTGTCGTTTGGCAAGCCTGTTAAGTCATCATGGTTAGCAAGATAATTAGTTTCTTCGTGAGTTTGTTTAAGGTTTTTACTGACATCATAAAAATATTTAGCCAGTATGCCTATTTCGTCATTTTTGTCGATATTAATATCGACCGCCAGATTGCCATTGCTTATTTCCTGCGCCGCAGCATTTAAGGCCTCAATAGGTTTCATAATCAAATAGCGCAATGTCATAAGAACAGAAACAACAACAAATAGCATCAGCACAATAGTAATAACATAAATAGTTTTGCTCAGTTTATAGCTAGCATTGATCACGTCTTCTTCGGCTAAAAAAGCAATCACGTTTATGCCTGATGCCAGTTGCTTGCGAAATGAAAATACAATGTTGCCATCAACATCGATTTCATTGCGCATCATGTTATATTCCATGGCAATCTTCTCGCCAAGCAAACGCAAATTATTTTCCGCAGAAGCCCGTGGTAAATTTTCAGACAAAAATAATATCTCACCCGAAGTGTCGATGGCGGCAAGCGAGCCTATATCGCCAATGGCATTGGTGTTAATAATATTCTTCAAGCTGGATAAATCGAACGCCCTGATATGGCGAATCACTTCATCTTCAGATGCGATTTGCTTTGTACTGTTATTGTCTTGCTGGTTTTCTTTAGCAGTAAAAGCCGCATCAAAGCTTTGCCGAGAAATCTGTTCGAGCAGCGTGATAATGCCGCTACTTAAGCGTGCATCCGTGGCTTCTTTTAACTTAGAGACTGAAACAAGCCCTATTATTAAGATAGGGATTATTATCAGAGGGGTCAGCAGTAGTATCGTTTTGGAATTTAGGTTCATGTTTGTAAATATAAACTACTTGGTGTGACTCGTATAGTGGCGGCTAAATATTAATGCTCGCTAATGTTGCGGAAGAATCATGAGAACGAGGAAACTGCCAACTGATGACTGTCAACTTCTAACCTTGATCGTATTATTAGTATCCCGACTGGCAATAATCAGCTTATTGTCATCAATGGATTGATAAGACTTAATTAAACGATCATAAAGTAACACATTCACCGTTGCCGCC
>JBEQLM010000012.1:0-15620 GCA_040325975.1 Gammaproteobacteria bacterium
ACATCAGGCGGGTGTTGAGCGAATTGGCGGCGTTGGCGACGGCCATTTCCATCCAGCGGGCGCGTTCGCTGCGTACCTGCGTGCGTAGTTTGACCTTGCGGCCTGCCTGTTCACTGAGCACTTCTTCTAATAGTGCCAGTTCGTGCGGCACAGCGGAGACGAGGATTTCGGTGGGTATCTCGCGATCGAGATAAAACTGGGGAATGAAGGCGGCGAGTATGGCTTCGACTTCGATGGATTCGGGCAACGACGGATAGAAGTTGCGATTACCCAGATTCAGACCATTGCGAATATAGAACACGGTGACGCAGGCCTGACCGCCTTCGGTAGCGCAGGCGATGATGTCGATGTCGCCCTTCTCTGCGCTGATGTTTTGTTGCTCGGCAATTTTTTGCAGGTTTTGGATTTGATCACGGAAAGACGCGGCTTTTTCATAGTTATGTTTGACGGCGGCTTTTTCCATGGCTTCAACCAGCTCGTTGATGATTTGCTGGCTTTTGCCTTCGAGAAACAACATCGCATGATGCACGTCTTTTTTGTAGGCGGCTTCGGAAATGTAACCGACACAGGGGCCGGAGCAGCGCTGAATTTGGTATTGCAGACAGGGTCGTGAGCGATTTCTGAAATAGCTGTCTTCGCACTGGCGAATTTTAAAGGTACGTTGTAACAGGTTGATGGTTTCTCTCACCGCACCGGCATTCGGATACGGCCCCAGATAACGCCCCGGTTTTTTGCGTGCGCCGCGATGCATGGCCATGCCCGCATAGGCGGTGGTATCGGAAATATAGATGTAAGGATAACTTTTGTCATCGCGCATCAAAATGTTGTAACGCGGATGGAATTCTTTGATCAGATTGCTTTCGAGAATCAGCGCCTCGCCTTCGGTGTGCGTGACCACGACTTCGATATGATCAATATGACCCACCATCACCGATGTTTTCGGCGATAGGCCAGAGCTGCGGAAATAGCTGCTGACGCGATTCTTTAAATTCTTGGCTTTGCCGACGTAGAGGATTTTATCCTCAGCATCGTACATGCGATAAACACCGGGTTTGCTGGTGAGGTTTTTGAGAAAAGTTTTGGCGTCGAAGACTGGCTTCGGCTCGTTGTCGTCGACGGGATTCATAAGCTCTATTTGAGCAGAGTTTTTGCTCGTTTAAAAACCTTTTCGAACATGGGCGTGGTCAGGCGTTTGGTTTGGGTGTTAAACGCGAACAATGATAACAATCGATGAGGATGCCGCGTTCGAGTTTATGTTCGACGGCGTGACCAAATTTGTAATCAGCCTGTTTCAGGCCCAGTGCTTTGATTACGGCTTTGTGAGCAATGCCACCTAAAGCCACCAGCACATAGTTTTCGGGTAAAGCTTCAAGCTCCTGAGCCAGCCAGGTATTACAGGTATTCACTTCAGTACCCACTGGTTTGTTTTGCGGTGGCAGGCATTTCACCGCGTTGGTGATGCGGCAGTTGAGCAGCTTAAGACCATCATCCGCTGAGACCGACTGTGCTGCGCTGGCGAAACCGTATTTGTATAGAGTTTCATAAAGCAGGATGCCAGCATGATCGCCAGTAAAGGGTCGGCCTGTGGCATTAGCACCGTGCATACCGGGGGCTAAGCCGACGATACAGAGTCGCGCGTTTTCATCACCGAAGGCGGGTACGGGTTTGGTGAAATAATCCGGGTATTGCTGGCGTACTTCTTTGAGAAATTTGGCTAATCGCGGACATTGCCGGCAATCAGTATTAAAGACTTTTGCTGCGTTTTTACTCATTACTTACTTTAAGTGTGATATATAACTAACTGATAAACAAGACTTGTTAAATACTATCTAGAATGTCATGTTTGATTGCCAGTAGCAGCATTTCGATATCCGAACTGACATTCAATTTTTCGTGCAGGCGTTTGCGGTAGGTGCTGATTGTTTTTGGGCTCAGGTTAAGAGTTTCAGAAATGGTGTTATTTTTCTTGCCCTCGGCGATCATCATCAGCACCTGCAACTCACGTTGTGAGAGTGAATCGAGTGGCGTGGTATCACCTGATAATTCTGATAGCGCCAGTTTTTGCGCTATATCCTTGGCGATATAACAGCCACCTGCATGGACATCGTGAATCGCCGAGACCATCTCATCCAGCTTATTGCCTTTGGACAGATAACCCCTGGCACCACCATTGATTAACTTTTTGGGTAAGGGGCCATCGCCATGCACCGAAACGATGATAATACCGATGTCTTTCCAGCTGGCATGAATACGCTGCGTGGTTTCAAGGCCACCGATGCCCGGCATATTGATATCCATCATGATGATGTCCAGCGTGTCGCCGTTGTTTCTACAGTAGTCGATAGCCTGCTCGCCGCTGCTGACATCAGCAACGACTTCAATTCCTTCCTGGCTGGATAAAAGGCTTTTAAGACCATGTCGAACAAGATCATGATCATCAACGATCATTATTTTTATTGTTGACGGTATTTGTTTCATATCATTTGTACTCTATCACATCGCCCTGTATTGACTAAGCCTTCATTGTTTTAAACAATACAGTTTATATTGTTATTGCGATGCTTAAGATACGATTACATCACATTTATCGGAACATTTTTAATGTTTATCTGAAAAATATTGTTAATGTTAAAAATACTGATGAATAATCCTATAAAAGGTGTATAACTATAGGCATGATTTTCTTTTATTGAACTGATGTTTATCAACAAATGTCACAAAAATACGGAACCGTCATTTTACTCTGTGATATTGCAATTTTACCCACGATAATTTTTTTAATAATCTCGGGTGGAATATCAGGAATTTCTTAGACAGGAGTTTTGATGTTCAAGTTAGTATCTAAGGCGCGTAACTTTATCTGGAACAAGTTTATCCAGTGGTTGACTCATGATCGACAAACCGATCACATACCGCTTTCGGATTTTGACCGTCTACGCTACGAATTAAGGCCCGGTGATGTTCTGCTTATCGAAGGCCGCTCAAAAGTTGGCGACATCATCAAGGTTATTACGCAAAGCATATGGACACATTCAATATTGTATGTAGGGCATCTACATGATATTGATGACCCGGACTTAAGGCAACACATCAAGAAATTTCATAATGGTAATACTGAAGATCAGATAATTATTGAATCTTTGCTCGGCCAGGGGACTATTGCAGATACGCTGGAAAAATATCGAAACGAG
This sequence comes from Gammaproteobacteria bacterium, assembly GCA_040325975.1. GTDB lineage: Bacteria > Pseudomonadota > Gammaproteobacteria > SZUA-229 > SZUA-229 > LH-M37. The sequence continues at coordinate 3,192 of JBEQLM010000012.1, forward strand.
CATGTGCGTATTTGTCGACCTCGGACTTTGACACGTGCCGATTCACAGGAAGTTATTCATTACGCTATTCACCAACTGGGTACGGACTATAACGTAAGGCAGTTTTTTGATCTTGCGCGATTCATGCTTCCCTATTCAATCATTCCACGTCGTTGGCGTTCAAGCCTGTTCGAACACAATGCAGGCCGGCCTACACAAACGGTGTGCTCTTCTATGATGGCCGAGGCCTTTGCCCGTGTTCATTTCCCCATTCGTTCCGTGTTGCATCAGAATAGTGACGGCACTTTAAAATTATACAGACGAAATGCGCAGTTAATCATACCGGCCGACTTCGACTATTCACCCTACTTTGATGTTATCAAATATCCCATGCTTGATTTTGATGAGCTGGCTTTATATAAAAAGCTACCCTGGGATCGCAGCGGTGTGAGTTGTAATAATACCAGTGACTGGATTGTTTCAGATGGCGCATCGATTGATCTTCTGTCGCCTAATGATAAAGACAAGAACGAAGCTAAACAGGATAAAGAAGCTAAACAGAATAAAAATGAAGAAAATAATTTAATTAAAGATGAAATGCCAAATGATGTAAATTATAAGTACTCAAAAGAAAATATTTGATTAACGAAGTATTAATAACAAGGTGAACAATCATGATTTGGTTAACAGGTTTTATTATTATCGTTGCAGCTGCTGCTTATTTTCGCGCACCGCTGTTTCTATGGACGTTAATGCTGGCAGCGATGATGTTCTTATTCCAACTTTATGGTGACGCTAACGCTGCTACATTATCTATTCTGTGGACTGTGCTCGCCGTTATATTTGTACCGCTCAACGTTATTCCGTTGCGCAGGAATTTTATAAGCCGGCCTGTTTACAAGTTTATGGCGAAAATCATGCCGCAGATATCCAAAACAGAACAGGAAGCCCTGGATGCAGGCGATGTTTGGTGGGAGGCTGATTTGTTCAGTGGTAAGCCTGATTTTAATCGCATACAGAAATTACCCAAACCCAAACTCAACGATAAGGAACAGGCTTTTTTAGATGGTCCAGTTGAACAGCTGTGCGGTATGCTCAATGATTGGAAAATCACCCATGATGATTACGATTTGTCGCCGGATGTCTGGCAATTTCTAAAGGACAATGGTTTCTTTGCCATGATCATCCCCGAAGAATATGGTGGCCTGGGGTTTTCAGCGCTTTGTCATTCACAGGTAATCATAAAGATAGGTAGTCGTAGTGGTTCGACCGCAATCACCGTCATGGTACCGAATTCATTGGGCCCTGGAAAACTGCTACTTACTTACGGTACTGATGAACAAAAGAATTATTATTTACCACGTTTGGCCAGAGGCGAAGATATACCCTGCTTTGCATTGACGGGACCCAATGCGGGTAGTGATGCCGGTGCTATGCCGGACACGGGTGTGGTTTGTCATGGTAGCTTCGATGGTAAAGACAATGTGCTGGGCATTCGCCTGAACTGGGACAAACGTTATATAACACTGGCACCTGTGGCGACTTTATTAGGTATCGCTTTCAAGTTGCAGGATCCTGAGCATTTGATTGGTGATGAAATAGATCGTGGTATTACCCTGGCTTTAATCAAAAGAGAAACTGAAGGCGTTGAAATTGGACGACGACACCTCCCTCTCAATCAGGCTTTCTTAAACGGACCTGTTCGCGGCAAGGATGTTTTTATTCCACTCGACTGGATTATTGGTGGCACTGATTATGTCGGTAAAGGCTGGAGCATGTTAATGGAGTGCCTGTCTGATGGCCGTGCTATTTCATTGCCGGCTCTGGGAACAGCGGGCGGAAAAATAGCCTCAAAGTTTACCGGTGCCTATGCACGAATAAGAAAACAATTTCATACCCCGATTGGTTACTTTGAAGGCATTGAAGAACCGTTAGCAGTCATTGGTGGTCAGGCTTATGCGATGGAGTCAGCACGCTTGCTGGTATTATCCTGCTTAGATAACGGTGAAGTACCTTCTGTGATTTCAGGAATTGTAAAGCAACAGCTTATGGATCGTTTGAGAGTCGTTATGAATCACGCCATGGATATTCATGGTGGCCATGCTATCAGTATGGGACCTAACAATTTCCTTGCGCGCTATTACCAATTAGTACCAATAGGCATTACGGTTGAAGGCGCAAATATATTGACGCGTAGCTTGATGATATTTGGTCAGGGCGCAATGCGAAGCCACCCGTATTTATTGAAAGAAGTGAGTGCCGTTCACAACGATGATAAAAAACAGGGCTTAAAGGATTTTGATCAAGCCCTATTCGCACATGCGGGTTTTGTTATCAGCAATGTTGTTCGAACTTTATTCATAGGTTTAAGTTCTGCACACCTACTGATGACACCTGGAAAAGGCATTACAAAATATTATTACCGTCAACTGGTGCGTATGAGTTCATCGTTTGCATTATTGACCGATGCCTGTGTGGCGCTATTGGGTGGTTCATTGAAACGTCGTGAAAAAATATCTGGACGTTTTGCTGATGTTTTATCAAATTTGTATGTATTAACTGCGGCACTAAAACATTTGAGGATGATGGCTGTCCTGATGAAGACATTCCTCTGCTTAAATGGGCCTGTGATGATGCTTTATTTAATATACAGCAAGCCATGAAAGGTATTATGCTGAACTTACCGGTGCCTGTGATTGGTCGCATTCTTAATATGCTGGTATTTCCATTGAGCAAACCTTATCAAAGGCCTAACGACAAACTGGGTCATCAAGTAGCACGATTGTTATTAGAACCCTCTGCCACATTAGATCGACTAACACAGGGGATTTATATCAACAAAGACCCAGATGATGCGACTGGACGAATTTTGGCAGCACAAGCTCTTGTACTTGAGACCGTCGATTTGGAACGAAAAATTCGAGCCGCAAAAAGAAAAGGTGAGTTGCAAAGTGATGATGCCGGTCTCTATGCAGAAGCCAAAGATAAAAAAATTATTGATAAGAAAGAATTTGAGCTGCTTCAGAAAACACAGCTTGCTGTTCAGAATGCAATCAAAGTCGATGAATTTTCAAACACAGGTTGGAAGGTGGAAACTCCATAATGGCTAAACAAAACGTTTACATTGTTGACGGTAGTCGTTCACCTCAACTCAAGGCAAAAGGACGACAGGGCCCATTCAGTGCGAGTGATATGGCGGTTCAAACGGCAAGACCTTTGTTATTAAGGAATTCTGTAGCCGCTGAAAATATCGACGAAGTTATTCTTGGCTGTATGATGCCCAGCCCGGATGAAGCTAACATTGCTCGTGTCGTCGCTCTGCGTTTAGGTATTTCTCAACAGGTTCCTGCGTGGACGGTGCAACGTAATTGTGCATCAGCGATGCAATCGATTGATTCAGCCTATAACAATATCAAAAGTGGTTTGTCAGATATTGTCCTGGCTGGTGGTGTTGAGGCCATGAGTCATGCACCAGTGCTGTTAAATAATCATATGGTTGACTGGTTGGGTGGCATGGCTACAGCCAGATCACCGCTTAAAAAAATTAAGCAGCTATTGAAATTGCGACCACATCATCTGAAACCTGTGATTGCATTAATACGTGGCCTCACCGACCCCATTGTTGGTTTAAATATGGGACAAACCGCTGAGGAGATTGCTTATCGATTTAATATCAGCCGCGCTCAAATGGATGAGTATGCCGTCGCCAGTCATCAGCGATTGGCGAAAGCCTATGACGATGGCGCACTCGATGAAGTCGAAGTTTTATATGATTCGAATGGAAATTTTTATGCTGAGGATGACGGCTTACGTCGTGATTCAAGCGTTGAAAATCTTGCCCGTTTACGTCCCGCTTTTGATCGTAAATACGGCAGCGTTACAGCGGGCAATAGTGCGCAAATTACCGATGGAGCAAGCTGGTTAATACTGGCCAGTGAGAAGGCAGTAAAAAAATATAATCTAAAAACCGTAGCCAAAATTACTGATACGGAATGGGCAGGACTTGATCCTAAAGTTATGGGCATGGGCCCTGTACATGCAATGACGCCGATCATGAAGCGCAATAAACTAAGCATAGAGGATATTGATTACTGGGAGATCAATGAAGCCTTTGCGACTCAGGTGTTGGGTTGTGTCGCAGCCTGGAATGAAAATGACTACTGTAAAAAAAATCTAAAACTGCAAAAAGCCATGGGCGAAATTCCCCGTGATCGACTCAATGTCGATGGCGGCGGTATCAGCTTAGGTCACCCTGTAGGAGCCAGTGGTGCAAGAATTGTTTTGCACCTCGCTAAACTATTACAAAGACATAATGCAAAACGTGGCATCGCCAGTTTGTGCATTGGTGGTGGTCAGGGTGGTGCAATGTTAATTGAACGTGAAGATTCCATTGAAACAGAGAGTGAGCATGAATAACAAAACATATAAACACTGGAAGCTCGAATTCGATGAGACCAATATTCTTTGGCTACATCTGGATGTAGCGGAGTCTGGCGTCAATCTATTATCCTCTTTTGTATTTGATGAACTTGATGCAATACTCGATGATTTAGCGAAGGATTTACCACAGGGTGTGATTATTTTATCGGATAAAAAAGACAGTTTTATTTTTGGTGCCGATATTAAAGAATTTACTACACTCGAAAACCAGCAACAGGCGATTGACTTCCTTGAGCGTGGTCATGCTTTGATGAATAAAGTTGAAGCACTGTCCTGCCCTACCGTTAGCATGATTCATGGTATGTGTTTGGGTGGTGGTACCGAATTATCACTGGCCTGTGATTATCGAGTTATGTCTGACGAAAGCTGCTCACGTATTGGTCTGCCTGAAATCAAACTGGGCATCTTCCCCGGTTATGGCGGTACGGTACGTTCAATTCGCCGTACGGGCCCTTTGGCTGCAATGAATATGATGCTGACCGGACGTGCGTTAACCGCAAGGGCGGCGAAAAAAATAGGAGTGGTTGATGAAGCTGTACCACTGCGTCAACTGAAACACGCAGCCATGCATTTTGTTATGCATGCGCCGAGACCAAAAAAACTGGGCTTATTACAACGTATTAGCAATAGTATCTTGCTGCGATCCTTTATTGCTTCGCAAATGCGCAAGCAAGTTGCCAGCAAAGCAAAACAGGAGCACTACCCTGCTCCCTATCGTTTGATTGAACTTTGGAAGAACTATGCAGGCAACCCAAAGATAATGCTCAAACAGGAGATAGTCGAAGTTTCCAAACTAGCAACTACTGATACGGCACGAAATCTTGTGCGTGTATTTTTCCTGCAAGAGACTTTAAAGCAACACGGCAAACAAATCGAATACAAGGCCAAACATATTCACGTTATCGGCGGCGGTATTATGGGTGGTGATATTGCTTCATGGTGTGCCATTAAAGGTTATACCGTATCAGTTCAGGATCAAAACCCTGAACGTCTGGCTTTAACAACAAAACGCGCCCAGACATCATTCAAAAAGAAATTCAAAAGAGATCGTCGCGCTATCGTCGCGGCCAATGATCGACTGATGATGGATCACAAAGGTATAGGTGTTGCGCACGCCGATATTATCATTGAAGCGATTTTTGAGGATGTTGAAGTTAAGCGTGAACTATATAAAAACATTGAACCACAAATGAAAGAAGGCGCAATACTCGCCACTAATACTTCAAGTATCATGCTCGAAGATTTAAGCTCCTCATTAAAAAACCCCGGTCGATTAGTCGGCTTACATTTTTTCAATCCTGTAGCACTGATGCCACTGGTCGAAATTATTCATGGTGAAAATACTGATCAAACTACTTTGCAGCAAGCATCGTCATTTGCTCGTAGTATTGGCAAATTGCCGTTACCTGTTAAGAGTTCTCCTGGATTTCTCGTCAATCGAATTTTAATGCCCTACCTGCTCGAAGCAGTGATTATGGTAGACGAAGGGATTGCACCTGAAACCATCGATAAAGCGGCTACTGATTTTGGTATGCCGATGGGGCCGATAGAGCTGGCAGATACAGTAGGTTTAGATATCTGCAAAAATGTCGCGGCTATTTTAGCTAAAACTATGGGCACGGAGTTACCAAAAAACCTGGAGCATATTGTTGAGTCGGGTAATTTAGGTAAAAAAACCGGATCAGGTTTTTATAAATACAAAAAAGGCAAAGTTCAAAAGAATAAAAAAGTACAACATAAAAATCTTCAGGAAATTCAAGATCGCATGATCATGAAGCTATTGAATGAATCCGTCGCTTGTTTACGCGAAGGCATCGTTGAAAATGAAGATATGATTGATGCCGGTGTTATATTCGGCACTGGCTTCGCACCGTTTAGATCTGGAACAATCCATCACATTCATAGCGAAGGTGCTGAAAATCTAACAGCCAAAATGAGCGTACTAGAAAAACAGTTTGGTGAAAGATTTAAGCCTGATGAATATTGGAAAGACTTGGATGTCTAATTATTACTAAATAATCGATAATAATTTTCTTTAGATATTTTCGCGATATGTTCAACACTTGTGCCACGAACCTCGGCCAACGTTTCTGCAACATGTTTAACCAATGCTGGCCAGTTCTGTTTACCGCGATGAGGTATTGGTGCAAGATAAGGAGAATCAGTTTCGATCAGTAGCTTGTCATCGGGAACATTCATTGCCACTTCACGTAGTGCATCCGCAGTTTTAAAAGTGGTGATACCTGAGAAGGAAATCATAAAACCGAGTTCCATAGCTTTTTCTGCAAACGCCATAGTTTCTGTAAAACAATGAATCACGCCACTGCATTTTTCGGCATTTTCGCTGCGTAATATTTCGAGTGTGTCCTGCCCTGCATCGCGGGTATGCACGATGATGGGTTTATTCAGATCATTGGCGATTTGAATATGTGTTCGAAATCGTTCCTGCTGCTCTTGAGTATCGCCCTTATGGTAATAATAATCGAGACCGGTTTCACCGAGGGCAACTACCTTTGAATTTGTTGCCAGTGATTTTAAATGATCAGCATTTAGTGGCGCATCCAACTCGGCCATAGGATGCACTCCCACCGACACAGAAATCTGTGGATAGTCAGCAACCAGTGCTAGCATATTGGGATATTTTTCGAGATCGATAGAAACACAGAGCATGTGCTCGATGCCTGCATTGCTGGTATTTTTGATGAGCGTGTCGAAATTGCCATTAAATTCGGCAAGATCAATACAGTCCAGATGGCAGTGTGAGTCTACAAACAAGTTAAAACAACGTGGAATGGCAAGTGCTTACATCGTATGTGTAATACGATCAGCCTTTAGTGCACCTGCTAGATGGGTTTCAATTTTATTACGGGTTTGCCCCTTATCCTGTGGCGCAAACTGTACACCAATACCTTGTGCTCTGTTGCCCTGTGCGCCCTGTGGGGTAATCCAGATAATTTTACCCGCTACAGGCAGGCGAGTAGCATCTTCCATTAGTGATAGCAGCATGAAAACCTCATCACCTAGACTGTAGGCCTTGTTTGTTGGAATAAACAAACCACCATTTTTCACATAAGGCATGTAAGAAGCATAAAGAGAAACTTTATCTTTAATGCTGAGTGAAAGCATACCGGGACGTGCACTGGGTGCGCTCATAGTGTGAATCCTTTGTCTGTCGAATTTTTTATAAAGAGTCCCAAGATATTAGCAGATTCTCCCAGATTAATTGAAGATTCAGCGCAATTGTTTCTTTTCGGATGTAGCCTATCACCAGGTCGTTGTAGGCAAAAACCCGTTTTAAATCTGACTTTTGGGCCAGCTTCATCAAGTGTTGGCGATTTTTTTCATTGATGATAGTACTACTGAGTTCAGTGTTTTTCAGTCGCACCAGATCATTAACCCAGTCCAGCAACCAGCCCATACTGATGTCTTTGGGTAAATTGGCCAGTTTAGCAGCGTAACTCAGTGAAGATTCACCATTAAGCCCCGCCGTCAGTGCCTGAGCGAGTAATTCGCGCTGTTGCAGAGTTTCTTCATGTTGATTAAGCGCTGTCAGCGGCGCGCCATGGGCATATTTAAGGGCGATTTCCGGCGATGTAAGGCCCTGAGCTTGCAACCACTCTAATGCAATAGCTTCACCAGGATATGGGAAGCGTAGGGACTGACAGCGGCTTCGTACCGTAATAGGCAGTCGATGAGGCCTTGAGGTAACAAGAACGATCAGAGTCCGATCACCCGGCTCCTCTAGCGTCTTGAGTAGGGCATTGGCACCTTGAACGAGCATCTTGTCAGCATTTTCAATGACGGCGATGCGATAGCCTTCAAACTGGCTGCTTGTTGTCAATTTGCTGCAAAGCTTACGGATGACATCAATACGAATATTGAGTACGGGCTTTTTGCTTTTAGAATTCTCTGGAGGTACAGGCTTGAGATAGCTTAGATCAGGATGTGTTTGTGCGGCGATTAACTGACAGGCACTGCACTGTCCACAAGCCTCACCATTTTGTGCCGGTTGCTTACACAGTAATGAAGCGGATAAAGATTGAGCAAAACCAGCCTTACCGCTACCCTCTTCGCCGTATAACAAAATGGCGTGCGGTAAACGCTGAGCTTGTTTCAGCTGCATCATTTTGTGCCACTGTTCTTTTTGCCATGGATAGATCATTACATGTTGGCCTTAGATGATTTCTCTATCTTGCAATTGTTGTTTAATTTGCTGCTGTACCTGGTCAAGTGATACGCTGGCATCAACAGTACAGATTCGTTCAGGGTGCTGCTTGGCAAGATCAAGGTAAGCGTTACGAACCCGTTCAAAGAAATCGTTCTTTTCTTTTTCGATACGATCCGGTGCGCTACGTTTGCCGGCTCGTTCACGACCAACTTCAACCGGTGCGTCAAGAATGATAGTTAAGTCTGGTCGTAAGTCACCCTGTACCCAGGATTCCAGATCAGCGATCTTTGAGACGTCAAGCTGGCGTCCACCACCCTGATAAGCGTAGGTGGCTTCTGTGAAGCGATCACAGAGCACATACTGACCGGCATCCAGTGCGGGACGTATTATTTTATTGATGTGTTCTGCACGCGCAGCAAACATCATCAGCAATTCAGCATCATCACTCATCTGCTCATCGGAATGTTGCAGCAGTAAAGCACGTAAGGACTCACCCAGAGGTGTTCCTCCGGGTTCGCGTGTGACAATGCACTGTTTGCCGGAAGCTTCTAGCAATTCGCGAATGTAATCGCGATTACTGGTTTTACCAACGCCTTCGATGCCTTCTAGCGTAATAAACTTGGCAGTAATAAATTTACTCATGTTTTTATTTTTTTCTTTGATATTTATCGACGGCTTTATTGTGTTCTGCAAATGTACTCGAAAACTTATGCCGGCCAGAATTATCACTAAAGGCAACGAAATACAGATAATCAGTTTTTGCCGGATGCATGACGGCTTTAATCGCACCATAACCAGGCATAGCTATCGGTGTCGGTGGTAATCCACTTCGGGTATAGGTATTGTACGGCGTGTCATTACGCAAATCTCGGAAGCGTATATCACCTTTGTAGTTATCACCCATACCATAAATTACTGTTGGATCAGTTTGCAGTCGCATGTTTTTACGCAGACGATTGATAAAGACACCGGCAATCAAGGTTCTTTCTTCTTCGACAGCACTTTCTTTTTCTACAATGGAAGCGAGGATCAGTGCTTCATAAGGCGTCTCAAAAGGTAAGCCCTGATCACGTCCATCCCATAAATCATGAAGAGTTTTTTTCGTCAGCGCATACGCGCGTTTGAGTACATCAATATCAGAAATATTTTTATGGATATTATAAGTTTCTGGAAAAAACAGTCCTTCAGGATGCTCGTGTTTGATTTCCAGTAGTTCAAGAATTTCTTTCTGACTTAAATCAGCCAGTTCATGTTTGATAGCTTCATGAGAATTAATGGCTTGCATAAATTCTTTAAAGGTCCAACCTTCGAGTAATTTCAATGAATACTGACGAACACGTCCAGAAGTTATGTCATCCATTAAAGCTGACAGCGTAGTAGCTGGCTGAACAATATATTCACCTACTTGTATGCGTTTCGCGTCACCATTTAATCGTGTCCATAAAATTAGAAGCTTTGGGCATTTGACCAAATTGTGTTGTTCTAATTGTATAGCCAGGCTGCGTATGGTGGCACCCGGTTTTATTTCAATGATCTGACTTTCTGATAAGGTGTTGGGCGTAGCCATGGTTTGTTTTGTTATCAGAATAAATGCCAGAAAAATCACAGCAACAAAAATCAGGCTCGCGATCATTACATTATTTTTTGTAAAATATCTTTTCATTGAGCATGGATCCGTTGTTGTAATAGTTGTGAGATTTTTTTAGTTACTGGGCCAACTTGATAATTTATTTCATTTATAGAATTAACTGGCCAGATACCAATAATACTATTGCAAACAAAAATTTCATCCATATTTTTTAATTCTTCTTTTTTGATCTCAGAAATATGTACCTCAATGCCCTGCTCCTGAGCAATAGAAAGTACCTGGTCGCGAATAATACCATTAACACCACTAAGACTTAATGAAGGTGTGTGTAATTGATTGTTTTTAACCGCAAACACATTGCTCATGGTGCCTTCTATTATATCGCTAGATTCATCAAGCATGAGTCCTTCCTGATATTCATCCTGCCATTCGTTGCGGGCCAATACATTATCCAGCCTGTTTAGATGCTTGATACCCGCGAGCCTGGAATTATTGGATACTGGATGCTGACAGAAACAGACTTTGATTCCCTGTCTCATGTACTCATCTGGGTATGCAGGCAAGTTGCTTAGAAGAACGATACGTGTCACTTTCTGTGCTGACGAACTTCGGTAACCGCGTTCACCCTGACCACGCGTTAATATAAGTTTAATTACGCAATCGGTAATATTGTGTTTTTCCAGCAGACTCAATACATCATGTTTAAAATTTTCTATGGCAGAAAATTCGATACCCAGTTGTTTGGCACCGAGACGCATGCGTTCAACATGTTCGTTCCAGAACTGCAGCTTTCCATCGACACAGGCGATGGTCTCAAAGATACCATCACCATAGTGTAAGCCTCTGTCCATAACAGACAGGTATTCAGATGAAACTCCATTGATACTGATGTAATTAATTAATGTGTGCTGCATATCATGTATTTAAATTAAAAATATTAACCAGACCTTTGGCTTTGGCGCGGGTTTCTTCCAGTTCTCGCTGTGGATCTGAGTCTGTAACGATACCACCACCCGCCCTGAAGCTGATTTTATTTCCCACACGCAGCATGCTGCGAATCAGAATATTCAGATCCATACTACCATCACGATTAATATAGCCCACCGAGCCCGTGTAAACACCTCGCTGCTCAGCTTCCATTTCAGTCAATATTTCCATACAACGTACCTTGGGGCAACCAGTTATGGTGCCTCCGGGAAATATCGCTTTAATAACATCAATCGGTGTTAATTGATCTCTGATAACACCCTGAATATTGGAAACAATGTGATGCACATGCTGATAGCTTTCCAGAACCATGAGTTCATCAACTTTAACACTTCCCGGCTTACAGACACGCCCCAGGTCATTGCGTTCCAGATCAATCAACATGATATGTTCGGCCTGCTCTTTAGGATGCTCTAATAGCTCTTTTGTCGTGGCTGTATCATCTGTCGCAGATGAACGTGGCCGCGTACCGGCAATGGGCCTTGTTTCGACAATGTTGTTTCTGGATTGCACAAGTCGTTCTGGCGAAGAGCTAATCAAGCTCGCATCACCTAATCGCGCAAAAGCCGCAAATGATCCAGGATTAGAGCGGGATAAAGCATTAAAAATATCAACGTCATCAACATTCTCTTCAATATCTATCAACCAGGGTCGTGACAGATTGGCCTGAAAAATATCACCATCAATAATGTATTGTTTGATTATTTTCACCTGCGCCAGATACGGCACTTCAGATGCTTCGCTGATTTTTTTGCAGTTAATTTTTGTTTGCTGTTCTATTTTTGAATGCTGATTTATTTCAAGTACATCTTTCTCAATTTTATCCAGCAGATGTGCGTACTCATTTTCTGCAATTGCCGTCATCGTATTTTTTAGATGATCAACAATAATGGCTGCCGGACAACGTCGCGCTATAGCGAGTGGGATATTATTTGAGACAAGATCATTCACTGACGCCAGCTTGAGCGTAGGCTCAACTTCTGCTGCAATTTCATAAGCCAGATAAACAAACCAGCCACCAGTGAAAGGTAAATCAGAATGTTGTTCTTCGATTTTTTCTTTTTGCCACCAACTATCTAGTGTATCAAGAAAACCAGTATGTTCGACGAGCGAAAGTTCACTGGGAAGAGTCAGTGTTTTGTCATTATTGAGGATTAAGCTTTCTTGCGGGTAAGCAAAGAAAATATCGTAGCGGTCGCGCAATCGAGTTTCACTGCTCGATGTGCTAACCAGTGCATAGGGATATTCTTCAGGTTTGCTTATACAG
>JBEQLM010000130.1:0-4887 GCA_040325975.1 Gammaproteobacteria bacterium
GAGCACAACAGTTTTGGTGTCGGCTACGGCTTTGGCGTAGCTCGCTGAAAGGGTGGCCGTTGCCGATAATGTCTGTAAAAAATTCAGTGCGGTTCTTTCGCCAGTGAGTATCGAGCGTGATGAACCACTCAAACTGCAAATAGCTTGATCTGCTTCCAGGCTGTCACCATCTTCTGCCTGCCATTCGATCAAAACTTCTTCATCGATTTGCCGAAATACTTCTTCAAACCAGTCCATGCCGCAGAGCACACAATCTTCCCGACTGATGACGGATGCAATGGTGATTTTATCTTCAGGAATAAGTAGTGCAGTAATATCGCCGTCACCGACATCTTCGTGGATGGCGATGTTAACCGCTTCTTCAATTGCGCTTTGTGGAACGTTAAATATAGGGACAGTCATACGCGCAATTAAGTCAAAGTGTTATGAAGAATTTTTGATTTACGTTGATAGTTGTACAACAATTGTTTTTCCATCGGTAATTTTTCTAATGGCACCTCATTAAAGCCACGCTCAATAAACCAGTGCGTGGTTTGAGTGGTGAGGGTGAACAACTCGGTAATATGTTGTTTACGTGATTGCCATTCGATGTGCTCCATTAAATCGTTACCACGACCCTGTTGCTGATAGTCGGGGTGTACGGCAAGGCAGGCGAGTTCGGCTGATTTCTCTTCTGGAAATAAAAACAGTGCGGCACAGGCGATAATCATGCTGTCGCGTTCGATGATGGTGAAGTTATGAATATCCAGTTCAAGCTGTTCACGAGAACGTTTGACCAGAGCACCCTGTTCTTCCAGTGGACTGATGAGTTCCATGATGCCGCCGATGTCATCAATAGTGGCTGTACGAAGACCTTCATAATTATCTGCACTGACCAGGGTGCCAACACCATCACGGCTGTATAGTTCGAGCAGTAGAGCGCCATCAATATTTCGGCTAATCATATGAGCTCGGGTCACACCTTTGCGACAGGCATGCGATGCATTATTTAAATGTAATTGAGTTAGATTGTCATTGTCGCAGAACCCACCATGATGTTTCTGCCATTGCTCGGCTTGCGCCAGATTAAGTTGCTGCAACAAATGGTCATCTTTATCGGTGACACCATTGTTTTCCATGATGAAGATGAGCTTGTCGGCCTGCAACGCAATCGCCGTTTCGGTGGCGACATCTTCGGCGCGTAAGTTAAAAGTTTCACCCGTAAGCGAATAACCAATGGGAGAAACCAGCACCACATTATTTTGTTCCAGTTGGTTGCTGATAGCTTCAGCATCAACATTGCGGACATTGCCGGTCTGGCCAAAGTCGATACCATTGCGGATGCCATAAGGTTGTGCGGTGATAAAATTACCTGAAACCACGCGTACCGCTGCTCCCGCCATCGGCGTATTGGGCAAGCCCATAGAAAGCTGTGCTTCGATGGCCATGCGAACCTGCCCCACGGCCTGTTCAACTCCCGGCATATTTTCTGCGGGAGTGATACGTAATTCATCGGAAAATTTTGAATCCAGGTCGAGTGTTTGTAATTGTTTTTCGATTTGTGGTCGTGCTCCATGCACCAGTACCAAACGTACACCCAGACTACCGAGTAGGGCGATATCGTGAACCAGATGTGCAAAACCGGGATGATCGACCGCCTCACCTCCAAACAGAATGACAAAAGTGCTGCCACGATGGGTGTGAATATAAGGCGCTGAGGCTCTGAACCAGGCAACGTGATCGGAATTTATTTTATTATTTGGCATTTTTTCAATCTGCTATGTCCTAAAAACACTCATTAGCTTGTAATATAGGCGGTTTTCTGCGGTGATACATTTAATCACCGCATTTGAAGCAATATTACTTTAATACTGAATACGAATATATAACGAGAGAGCATTCCGATGGCTAACGATAACAAACGTAAATTTTCCTCAATTATTGTTGATGGGGTAGCGCAAGCACCCAGTCGAGCCATGCTGCATGCCGTTGGTTTCAGTGATGACGATTTCAAAAAGCCTCAGGTGGGCATTGCTTCGACCTGGAGTATGGTGACACCTTGCAATATGCACATCAACAAACTGGCTGATGATGCAGCTCAGGGCGTGGATGGCAGCGGCGGCAAGAGTGTTATTTTTAACACCATTACGGTATCGGATGGCATTTCCATGGGTACGCCGGGTATGCGTTATTCACTGGTATCACGAGATGTCATTGCCGATTCTATCGAGACGGTGGTGGGTGCGCAGGGTTTTGATGGTGTTGTTGCCATCGGTGGTTGTGATAAGAATATGCCGGGTTGCATCATCGGTCTGTCTCGACTGGATCGTCCTTCTATTTTTGTTTATGGCGGCACCATCAAGCCGGGTGCAAAACGTCGTGATATCGTTTCTGTGTTTGAAGCCGTAGGTGGTCACGCTGCGGGTAAAGTTTCTGATGCAGAATTAAAAGAAGTCGAAGATACCGCGATTCCGGGTCCGGGTTCCTGTGGTGGCATGTACACGGCTAATACCATGGCTTCGGCGATTGAAGCACTGGGTATGAGTTTGCCCAACAGTTCGGCACAGGAAGCGGTGTCTTACGATAAGGAAGAAGATTGTCGCCGCGCCGGTGAAGCGGTGATGAATCTGATCGAAAAAGACATCAAGCCCAGCGACATCATGACGCGTAAATCGTTTGAAAATGCGATTACGGTGGTTATTGCGATTGGTGGTTCAACAAATGCGGTACTACATTTACTGGCGATGGCGCATTCAGCCAATGTAAAGCTTGAGCTGGATGATTTCAGTCGCATCGGTGCCAAAGTCCCCGTTCTGGCCGATGTAAAACCCAGCGGAAAATATTTAATGTCCGAGTTAATTGAAATCGGCGGTATTCAACCGTTGATGAAAGTGCTGCTGGATGAAGGTTTGTTACACGGTGACTGCATGACCGTGACCGGTAAAACCATGGCCGAGAATATGGCCAATGTAGATCCTTATCCCGAAGGCCAGGACATTATTCATAAGCTGAATGATCCAATTAAAAAAGACAGTCACCTGGTTGTGCTTTACGGCAATCTGGCGCCAACAGGTTCAGTGGCTAAAATTTCGGGTAAAGAAGGTTTGCTGTTTAGTGGTAATGCGCGTGTGTTTGAATCGGAAGAAACAGCACTGGCTGCAATTCTCGACGGCACGGTAGTAAAAAATGATGTCATCGTAATTCGTCATGAAGGCCCGGTAGGTGGTCCTGGAATGCGTGAGATGTTGAGTCCAACTGGTGCCATCATGGGTAAAGGTATGGGCAAGGATGTTGCGCTGATTACTGATGGTCGATTCTCCGGTGGTAGTCACGGATTTGTTGTCGGCCATGTAACGCCAGAAGCAGCTGTCGGTGGCCCGATTGCGATCATCAAAGACGGTGACCCAATCACCATTGATGCGGAAAACAAAACCTTGAATCTTGGTATTCCACAAGAAGAAATTGATGCCCGTCTAGCAAAATGGACAGCTCCCGCGCCAAAAGAAACTCGCGGTGTTCTAGCTAAATACGCCAAGCTGGTGAGTTCAGCATCAGAAGGTGCGGTGACTGATAAGTTTTAAATAGTTTTTAAACTACTCAAGGAAGAGTAATTCAGTTTCCTATAGTTCTGTGTCTGAAATAAATAACCACGACCAATAAAATCAGTAGCACTATCCAAATCAACAAATATATTTTTTGTGATTGTTTTGCGGTTCTTGCCTCCAGCCATGTTCTTGGTTGAATGCCTTTGATCAGAAATACCAGTTTGGCTGAAAGATTAATACAAACAATATTCACCGCTAGCAGTAAGGCGGCACCAAGCGCTAGCGGTAAATTGCCAATGCTCAACATCAAGCCAATGGTCACAGCTGGTGGCATCAGTGCGACGGCAACCATAACGCCGACGAGTACGCCAGAGGTGCCGGTGACCAGAGACAAAGCAGCGGCCGCACCTGAGGCAAGAGCAATGGTGGTACCTGCGTAATTAGCTTCGGTGCGGATCAGTACTTCCTGTGTTTCGATAGGTAATGGCCATATCAAACCAATGATGGCGGCAACGACGATGGCAAGAATGATACCGGAAGCGATGGCCTTTAATGATTGCCACATCAACCTGGTTTCACCTAATGATGAGCCTAAGGAGAATGCAATGTTAGGGCCTAGCAGTGGTGCGATAACCATAGCTCCAATGATGACGGCAATGTTATTTTCGAGTAGTCCAATGCTAGCAACAATGGATGACAGTACAACCAGTACAAAAAAGTTTTGATTAAGTTGCGCACCTTTTTCAACACGGCTGAAAATTTCTTCACGCGAAATGATGGATGAGCTAGCGGAAACTTTATCTTTTTCTTGCGTGGTCGTATCGCTGCTTAGTGTGGTTTCGACGGGCAGAATGAGAATGTGTGCCGCCGTTGAAGATTGTAAAGCCTCCTGTAATTCATCAAGCACAAGTTGACGATTTTCTGAAGACACCAGCAGGCGAGCAGAGATACGACCATCTTCGTTTTCTGCACCAAACCAGATGTCTTCAACCTGATGATGCTCGGCGATAACTTCAATGGTGTTGTGATACTGCTGGTCAGCAATGACTTCAATAATTTTCATAGTGCATTATTAGTTAGGTAATAAAAAAGGCGACTACCATAAAGGAAGCCGCCTTATAATTTCACTCCTGCCTCCCTGGCTTATTATTATTGGTTTCCATAACTGGGGAATAATTTATTTCTTATTATTCCAAATTCAGTTTTCATAAATTAGTTAATTCTGACGCAATGCGCCACTGTGTTGATATTCACTAATAAGAGTTTTAAAGAAATTCGAGATAGAGTGGTTCTGATATTGCGGAGAAAGTAGTTTTGCTGAGACAGGGCATTGTTTGATTTTTGCATCGCTATATTTGTCTGC
>JBEQLM010000131.1:0-4856 GCA_040325975.1 Gammaproteobacteria bacterium
TGGTAAGCGATGCTGGCGACAGTGCCCGGCGTAGACAGGGCCTTCATCAGCCAGTTGTTTGCGTGAACAGATGCAGGGGTAGATTAGGTCTTTGTTTGAAAGTATTTCCAGTGCCGATTCATACAGATCGGTGCGTTGTGATTGGTAAACCACTTCGCCTTGCCATTCAAAACCAAAACCTTCCAGTGCGCTGAGCAGGGCATCGGCAGCACCGGCTATACGGCGTGTGGTGTCAACATCCTCGATGCGCATCAGCCATTCACCGTTCTGGCTTCTGGCTTGCAGGTAACTGCCGACAGCGGCTAGCAGGGTGCCAAGGTGAAGATCACCGGTAGGTGAGGGGGCAAAGCGGCCACGGTAAATGGGTTTGGTCATAGATGTTTATTATGCCTAAAAAATAAAAAAGCCGAAGCATAAGCTTCGGCTTTTTAAGCGATACAACATCAGCAAAGTTTAACCTTTGATTTGTTTCTCTTTGATCTCATCCAGACTCTTACAGTCGATGCACTGTGTCGCAGTAGGGCGAGCTTCAAGACGT
The DNA here is from genome assembly GCA_040325975.1 of Gammaproteobacteria bacterium. Classification (GTDB taxonomy): domain Bacteria; phylum Pseudomonadota; class Gammaproteobacteria; order SZUA-229; family SZUA-229; genus LH-M37. The sequence goes on from JBEQLM010000131.1 coordinate 539, forward strand.
TTCAAGCCGATATCAACACCACAGGTTTCGCAGTAGCCGTAATCGCCGCTGCTGATCAGATCGAGAGTATCATCGATCTTTTTGATCAGTTTGCGTTCACGGTCACGAGTACGCAGTTCCAGGCTGAATTCTTCTTCCTGAGTGGCACGGTCAGCAGGATCAGGGAAATTCGCTGCTTCATCCTGCATGTGGTCAACCGTACGGTCAACTTCCTGCATCAGGTCTTTTTTCCAGGCTTCTAGCATTTCTGTGAAATGTGCTGCCTGACCTTCACTCATATAGTCTTCGCCTTTTTTAGGCGTATACGGTGTAAAAGTATGTTCTTTTAAAGCCGCTTCTTTGGCCATTGATGACTCCAATTATCATTTGAATAAAACTGAGCGCGACTATTTATCATATAAACGCTATGTAGTGCAACAAAAATCGTAAAAATACAGAAAATTTAAGCAAGGATTTTTTTCACCTGACTGATGATTTTCCCTTGATGTAGCAGGGTTTGTAGCTCATCTCCCACCGAAATTTCACTGCTTTGAGTGATGGCTGCACCTTCGGCATTGCAGCTGATTGAATAGCCACGTTCCAGTGTCTTTAATGGGCTGATAGCATTCAGAGTTCGGGCATTATTTTGCAGTCTGGATTTTTGTCGTTCCAGTGTCTGCTGGATATGATGTTGCAGATTTTGTCCCAGAATTTGTAGTCTGTGTCGGTAACGACTAAGCAGTTGTTTCGGTGAAACTGTCAATAAACGAGCTCGCAGTTGCTGATGTCGATTTTGTTGCTGCTGCAAGCGGTAACGCCAGGCATAGTTGAGACGTTGCTCGACATCATCAAGTCTCTGGCTCAATCGTTGAACCACCGCCACCGGGTGTTGCTGTGATAGACGTTTGCCCAACCAGGTCAGTGTTTCATTATGACGCTGTATTTTGTCGGTCATCAGCTTTTGTAGCTGCTGATGATACCAGTCCAGCGATTGCAACCAGCTGGTCTGATCCGGTGTCACTGTTTCGGCTGCCGCAGTTGGTGTGGCGGCACGAACATCGGCGACAAAATCAGCAATTGTGATATCGACTTCATGGCCGATGCCGCTGACCACGGGAACAGGGCATTCATAAATTGCCCAGGCCACGCTTTCTTCGTTGAAAGCCCACAGGTCTTCGAGTGAGCCGCCGCCACGCACCAGCAGCACTACGTCACATTCGGCCTGTTCTTCGACCAGCTCCAGTGCCCGACAGATAGCGGGTGCCGCCGCATCACCCTGTACGGGCACGGAATATAATTTAACGGGAATCGAGGGAAAGCGCCGTTTGATGACGCTGAGCACATCGTGAATCGCCGCGCCAGTGTTAGAGGTGATGACGCCGATGCATTCGGGTAGTTCGGGGATGGCCTGTTTAATGTCCTCGTCGAACAGACCTTCGGCGGCGAGTTTGGCTTTCAGTGCTTCAAATTTACGTTGCAGTGCACCATCGCCGGCTTCTTCCATACGATCAACAATCAGCTGGTAGTCGCCACGTGGCTGGTACAGGCTGACCTTGCCTCGAATTTGAACTTGCTGACCGTTCTCAGGCTGGAAGTTCAGCCCGTTGCTTCGGCTTTTGAACATGGCACAGCGAACCTGTGCCTGGCTGTCTTTCAGGCTGAAATAAATATGTCCTGATGCTGGTTTTGCCAGATTGGAGATCTCACCTTCCACCCATATCCAGGAAAAGTTTTGTTCGAGTACCGTGGCAGCCGAACGATTGAGTTCAGAAACGGAGTAGATGGTTTTTTCAGTTTTGATGCGCAAAATAAGGGCTTAAATAAAAACTCAGTAAAAATAAGGCCGGGGTAACCCGGCCTTAAAATCAAAATTTGAAGAACGCTGTTTAGTGAGGGCCAGCGTTTTTCTGATCATGGGCTTGAGCAACTGCCAGTGTGCCCTGTTTTTTGGCTTTAGCAACCAATTTCATGGCTTCGGCGTGTTTGCCACTTTTTTCAGCTTTGGCGGCTTTCTTTAAAAGTTTACGACTATCTCTCCACTCAAAGCCAACAGCCTTGGCCTTGTCGATTTCAGCAGTGGCCTCTTTAACGGCTTTATCAAAAGAGCTAGCAGCCATTGAACTAAGTGGTGTTACCAGCAATGCTAATAAAGCTGCACGGGTAAAAATGGTGGTTATTTTCATACTAATCCTCTTCAATATTATAATTGTTTGAATGAAACTCGTTTATACCTCTATTTGCTATTTGATTGCAATGTTTTCGTTAAACAAGGCTAATGTTTTCGTTAAGCAGGGTTTACGATGAATGCTCAGAAGCCGTATAATAGCGGGCTTTTACAAGATCACCCCAGTTTATAGGAACCGCTATGAGAATAATTGAGGAAGCCCTCACTTTTGATGATGTTTTACTGGTTCCCGCGCATTCCACAGTAATGCCGAAAGATGTCAGCCTAAGCACCAAAGTTACCCGCGATATTGAATTAAAAATCCCATTGTTATCCGCTGCTATGGATACCGTAACTGAAGCCCGCCTGTCTATTGCGCTGGCTCAGGAAGGTGGTATTGGTATTATCCATAAGAACATGACGGCTGCGGAACAGGCTGCTGAAGTGAATCGTGTTAAAAAATACGAAAGTGGTGTGATCACCGATCCCGTTAAAGTTTCACCGGATACCACTGTTCGTGAAGTTATCGAGTTGCGTGAGCACTATAAAATTTCGGGTGTGCCAGTGATGCAGGGCGATAATCTGGTTGGTCTGGTGACCAGTCGTGATGTGCGTTTTGAAATCAATCTTGATCAGCCTGTTTCTGCTGTCATGACACCGAAAGAAAAATTAGTCACCGTGAAAGAAGGCGCACTAAAAGAAGAAGTATTGGCACTGTTACACAAGCATCGCATCGAGCGTGTACTGGTTGTGAATGATGACTTCAAACTTCGCGGCATGATCACCGTGAAAGATATACAGAAATCCACCGATTACCCCAACGCCTGTAAAGACGACCAGGGGCGCTTACGTGTAGGCGCTGCAGTAGGTACTGGCGGCGATACCGATGAGCGTGTTGATTTGTTGGTGAAAGCGGGTGTTGATGTGATTGTAGTTGATACTGCACATGGACATTCTCAGGCTGTAATCGACAGAGTGAGCTGGGTTAAGAAAAATTATGATGTACAGGTGATCGGCGGCAATATCGCTACTGGCGAAGCGGCTACAGCTTTGGTGGCTGCCGGTGCTGATGGTGTGAAAGTCGGTATTGGCCCCGGTTCGATCTGTACTACACGTATTGTTGCTGGTGTCGGTGTGCCACAAATCACAGCGATTAAAAATGTCGCCGCTGCATTAGAAGGCACAGGTGTACCTTTGATCGCTGACGGTGGTATTCGTTATTCGGGAGATATGTCCAAGGCGATTGCTGCAGGTGGTTATTGCATCATGGTCGGTGGCATGTTGGCCGGTACTGAAGAAGCGCCGGGTGAAGTCATCTTGTATCAGGGTCGTTCGTATAAAGCTTATCGTGGCATGGGATCATTGGCGGCGATGAAAAAAGGTTCCAGTGATCGTTACTTCCAGGATAGTTCCGAAGGCAGTGATAAATTGGTACCAGAAGGCATCGAAGGCCGTGTTGCTTATAAAGGCCCGCTTAGCGCCATCGTTCACCAGATGATTGGTGGTCTGCGTTCCAGCATGGGTTATGTGGGCTGCTCTTCGATTGATGAAATGCGTACCAAGCCAGGATTTGTACGTATCTCAGGTGCTGGTATGGCTGAGTCACACGTACATGATGTGACCATTACCAAGGAAGCGCCTAATTATCGTTCTTCGTAAAATTAAGAACAAAGCTTAGAGATGCGAAAGGCGTAGAGAACACAATTTATTTGTATTTCTTTGCGCCTTTTTTTACACCATTAATTTAATACTTTTTAGAAAATAATAATTATGCAAGACATTCATTCCGACCGGATACTCATTCTCGATTTTGGTTCGCAGTACACTCAGCTGATTGCGCGACGCGTTCGTGAAGCCGGTGTTTATTGTGAGATTCACCACACCACGATTGATGATCAGGATATACGCGATTTCAAACCCAGCGGTATTATTATTTCCGGTGGCCCCGAGTCAGTGACAGCAGAAGATACACTGGTCGCACCTGACCTGGTTTTCAATATGGATGTGCCGGTACTGGGTATTTGTTATGGCATGCAAACCATGGCGGCACAATTGGGCGGTAAAGTGGTTTCATCTACGCATCGTGAATTTGGTTTTGCCCAGGTGCGTGCGCGTGGTCACAGCAAATTATTTAAAGACATTGAAGATCACGTCAATGAAGAAGGTCAGGCTTTT
>JBEQLM010000132.1:0-4844 GCA_040325975.1 Gammaproteobacteria bacterium
AAAATCACACCAATATCTCTAACCGGCCCGACTGCTTCAAAAATAGCGGCACCACTTTGTTCATGCACGACATCAGCGGCAAAGGTTAGACCCAGCAACCAGATCAACCATGCCACAGGTTTTTGTAATGATTGTGTTAACAAATCATCCCATGGATTTTTAGTTTTTTGCAGTTTGATTTCTATTTTATTAATAGCGCGTCGAGCAACAAAACTCAGCGTCAAAGATATTAAAACAATCAGAAAGACCTGAACGATCCAGTCGTTGTTTTGCACAAAGTTAAGCAGTTGATTAATTTGTTGATTATCACTCATAGTCATACCCTAATTTGCTAAACGTCCAGTTCCATCCAGGGAGAGTCATCCAGTTCCAGTATCATTTTATTCGCCTGTTGCCATTTAGGACTGGCTAACAACTCATCACGGTCTAAAGTCTCTTTGCCATGCATACGTGTTAAACGCAATTGTGATGCCGGATTGGCGTAATCACCCAAAGCTTCAATCACCTCAGAGACACCATCGGGATGATTGCACACAAGCACCATGTCACATCCAGCATCGAGTGCCAGCAAGGCCCGCTCTCCGTAGCTGCCGCCTATGCCCGCTGCTTCCATGCTCAAATCATCACTGAAGATAACGCCCTGAAATTTAAGGCGGTCACGTAATATCTGTTTCAGCCAGATTGTCGAATAACCCGCAGGTTTATCATCAACCTGATCATAAATAACATGCGCGGGCATGATGGCGGGTAAATGATTGTGAATCATTTTTTCAAAAGGCACTATATCAGCCTTCATTAAAGTCGCCATATCACGATGATCAACTGGTAAGGCCAGATGTGAGTCTTCAACGACACCGCCATGCCCCGGGAAATGTTTGCCAACAGCCGACATGCCAGCCAGAGACATTCCGTGCATAAAAGCATAAGCCAATGTCGCTGCAATCTCGGGTTTGGAATGAAAAGCACGATTGCCGATAACACCGCTAACACCGTGCGCCAGATCGAGCACCGGTGCAAAACTAAAATCGACATTAATGGAACGTAACTCTGCGGCCATCAGCCAACCCGTCTGCTCTGCATACTCACGGGCCTTATCCTGATCTTGTTTATAAATTTCACCAAAAACACTCGCCGGTGGTAGCCTGGTAAAACCTTCATGAAAACGCTGTACACGACCACCTTCATGATCGATAGCAATGAGTAAATGCGGTGTACGCAGCGAACGTATCTCTGCAACCAGTGATGCCATCTGTTCAATGGATTCAAAATTGCGTGTAAACAGGATTAGACCACCCACCAGCGGGTGTAACAGTAATTCTCTTTCGGTATCGCTAATCTGCGTACCGACTAAATCCATCATGATGGGACCGAGTGACATTAGATAAACACCTGTTTAATATTATTTTTATTTTCGTATTGGCCCTTTTATAGGCAGAGTTACAATATAAGTCTACAGTAAACTTTCTTCAGTCACTGATTTCACAAAACTTCAAAATATGTTCGATATGATTCTCAAAGCCCACAAATGAATGATCACCATCCTCTTCTAATAGTAGTGGGCAATCTTTGTACTTGTCTAAAGCCTGACGATAGTCCAAAGTTTCATCGCCTTTTTGTAGCATCAACAGATAACGCTCTGGATGAGTAATTGCTTCAACATCCATTTTACGCAACTGCTCAATATGTGATCCATCGAAAATCCAGGTTTCTGCGGTATTATAATTCTTATTCTCACCCAGGTATTTTTGCAGTAATACATGTGGACGTACAGCAGGATTAATCAATGCTGCTTTACAGTTAAAGCGTTCGGCCAAGCAGGTTGAATAGAATCCACCCAATGAACTTCCAGCTACAGCGACATCCGCTTTTTTCTGATTCTGCTCAAACAAAGCCACCAACATAGCCATCGCTTCGCCGGGTACCGATGGTATTTCAGGAATAATCAGCTGATCTAGCATGCCTCGCTGCTCCATATAGGCGTACAGCAGCTTCGCCTTATACGACTCAGGTGAGCTATTAAAACCATGTAGATAGATTAATCGAGTTTTATTCATTTTATCTGTAAATCATATACTTAAAGATTAGACATAAAAAACCCCTGTAAAACTAGGTCCTACAGGGGTTTTACAAACACGTCTAACTAACTTGAACAATCAAATTATTTAGCGGCCATATCCTTAAGTGCTTTTAATGGTAAAACTTTCACTACCTTACGAGCAGGTTTTGCTTTAACGTCCATCAACTCACCAGGTTTGAATGGATTAGGCACATTCTTGCGAGCTTTAGTTGCTGGTTTCTTATTGATCTTGACTTTCATCAGACCAGGAATCTTAAATTCACCGACACCACGATTTTTAACGTGACCTTCGATTACATTACCCAATGATTCGAAAACGTTGGCAACGTCTTTTCTAGATATACCCGTTTCTTCTGCAATATGTAAAAACAATTGTGTTTTTGTATAAGCTGCACTAATTGCCTTGATGTTTTTTGCTGGTGCTACTGCTTTAACTGCCTTCTTCTTTACAGCTTTCTTTTTGACTGCTTTCTTCTTTGCTGCTGCCATGATTTTTACCCTTTGATGATGATTTAATTTTTAGCTACAAGAACTAGACGCATTTTTATAACTTTAAGCTCTTAAAGTAAACACCTAAATCATCATAATGTTCATTATTTACCTATAAATACAGTAATAATTGAAATATTCATGATTATTAAGACAAGCTGCCAACTAATTGGCTATTTACTGAGCAGAAACAAGTACAACGGCATGAACAGCGATACCCTCTTTTCTCCCTGCATAACCCAATTTTTCTGTCGTCGTTGCTTTAACATTAATTTGATTTTTTTGCACTTTTAAAATCCCTGCAATGCTCTGACACATCGAATCTATATAAGAAGATAACTTCGGTGTTTGCGCAACGATGGTAACATCAAGATTCGATAACACATAAGCTTGCTGTTTCACTTTCAGATAAACATCTTCTAACAAAACACGACTATCGATATTTTTATATTGAGGATCTGAATCTGGAAAATGCTGACCTATATCACCAGCAGCAATCGAACCTAATAAAGCGTCGCAAATCGCGTGTATCACGACATCACCATCAGAATGTGCCTGCAGACCCTGAGTATGCTCAATGCGAATTCCAGCTAATTTGATATGATCGCCTTCACTAAAGGCATGCACATCAAATCCATGGCCAATTCTAAAAGGAATTTTTGATTGTGAATTATCCGCTGTCATTTGTTTTTCCTATTCGTGCTGATCAGCTATAAATAGCTCAGCTAAACGTAAATCGTTAGGACGGGTAATTTTGATGTTATCTTCGTGTCCTTTAACCAATAATGGTGCATAACCTGCGTATTCCATAGCTGACGATTCATCGGTCACCGTGACATTATCATTTATCGCCTTCATCAAAGCCGTTTGCAAAATTTTATAAGGAAACAACTGTGGCGTCAGCGCATGCCACAAACCTTCACGATCTTCTGTCTTCTGCACCGATGTCGAATCAACGGCCTGACGTTTCATGGTATCTCGCACAGGCAATGCTAACAGCCCACCCGCTTCATTAGCCGTTGCCTGCTCAATGAGTTGATCAATATCTTCAAGCCGCACACAGGGTCGAACTGCATCATGAACTAGAACCCAGTCATTGTCAGCATCAAAATCCTTGCGATCTGCCAAAGCTTGCATCGCATTCAACACCGAATCACAACGCTCTGCCCCGCCTTCTGCCCTGATCACTGGTTTACTCGATACAATATTCAGGTTGTCCCAATACTGGTCGTCACGGCGCAAAGAGATAGCCAGACCCTTTACCTTATTAACGGCTAATAAACGGTGGATAGTTTTTTCAATCACCGTTGAACCGGCTAATGAAAGATATTGCTTGGGAACATCCGACTGCATGCGCTGACCTATACCAGCGGCGGGGATAACAGCCCAGATGGATGCTTTACTCATAAACTTATTCACTGCTATCTGACTTGTTGTCTAAAGCCGTTTTTTGATCCTTAGATTTATCAGAATCGCTGGAGATAACCTGATAATAAACTTCATCCTTGCCGATCATACCAAGCTCACTTCTAGCTCGTTCCTCGATCGCATCCATGCCTTTCTTTAAATCTTGCACTTCGGCATCCAGTGCCTGATTACGTTCCTTCAGTTTATCGACTTGCAGCTGGACAACATCAATTTCATTTTCCAGCTGCAAAATCTCAGGAATACCACCATCACCCAACCAGACTTTGTATTGCAACATAAACAACAACACAAGTAGAAGAGCGATAATTTTTTTCACGATACTCCGTCAGTGTCATCCGTTTACTTCAAGTGTTTGTAGGCATTTCTTCCCGCGTAGATAGCACCATCACCCAACTCTTCTTCAATGCGTAGCAGTTGGTTGTATTTAGCGATACGGTCAGAACGTGAAAGCGAACCGGTTTTAATCTGCCCCGCCTGAGTTGCTACACAAAGATCAGCAATGGTGCTGTCTTCAGTTTCGCCAGAGCGATGTGAAATCACTGCTGTGTAATCTGAAACATGCGCCATATGAATCGCGTCCAGTGTTTCGCTCAAAGTTCCGATCTGGTTAAACTTGATCAGAATTGAGTTAGCAATGTTTTTGTCGATACCTTGTTTGAAGATTTCAGTATTAGTGACGAACAAATCATCACCGACCAACTGCACTTTGTTACCCAGTTTTTCGGTCAAATATGCCCAGCCTGCCCAGTCGTCTTCAGCCAGACCATCTTCGATGGTGATGATTGGATATTGATCGGCCCAGCCAGCAAGGTAATCACTGAATTCATTAGCATTGAAAGTTTTGCCTTCT
>JBEQLM010000133.1:0-4795 GCA_040325975.1 Gammaproteobacteria bacterium
CCAGACCGCCACTGTAAGCGACAAGGTATCGCTGTGGTGCTTCTGAAGAGAAATCAGATTTAAAAAAAAGCGATTCCAGAATGTCTGAGAATCGCTTTGATAGAGTCATTGATGAGGGGGCTTAAACAGGCTTAACTGGCTTCCTGTTCAAGGAAATCACCAAATGAGGTTAGACGCTCGTAACGCATTTCCAATAATCTTTCGAGACCCACTTTCTCAAAGCTTTCCAGACTATCTACCAGCGCCTGTTTAATATTTCTAGCGGTCTCATCGATATCTCGGTGCGCACTACCCAGAGGCTCTCTAATCACCTGATCAACCAGACCGCGCTCTTTCAGAATCTTGGCGGTAATACCCATGGCTTCAGCTGCATCCTCGGCTTTATCGGCACTCTTCCACAAAATGGAGGCACAACCTTCGGGGGAAATGACTGAGTAAGTACTGTATTCCAGCATCATGACACGATCACCAACACCAATCGCCAATGCACCACCGGAACCACCTTCACCAATCACGGTGCAGATAATCGGTGTTTTCAGATCAGCCATGACGAACAAATTACGTGCAATCGCCTCTGACTGGTTGCGTTCCTCAGCGCCAATACCTGGATAAGCACCCGGTGTGTCGATAAAGGTCAAAATTGGAATTCTGAATTGCTCGGCCATTTTCATTAAACGCAGAGCCTTGCGGTAACCTTCAGGCCTGGGCATGCCGAAGTTACGACGAATATTTTCTTTGGTATCACGGCCTTTCTGATGACCAATCACCATTACAGGCATGCCATCCAGACGTGCAAGACCACCAACCAGGGCGGCATCATCGGAAAAAGTACGATCACCGTGCAATTCCTGAAAATCGGTAAAAATACGATCAACATAATCCAGCGTGTATGGACGCATGGGGTGACGAGATAATTTAGAGGTTTGCCAGGCGTCCAGCTTAGCGAAAATGTTTTTAGTCAGGCTGCGGGATTTCTCCTCCAGTTTGCTTATTTCCTCACCAATATTGATCTCGGCGTCATCACCGACATAACGCAGCTCTTCAATTTTGGCGACGAGTTCAGCGATGGGTTGTTCAAAATCCAGGTAATTTGGGTTCATAGTCTCGAAAATATCTTTTAATTAATGAGAAATTGCTACTTATAGTATGCAGATTTTAGCATGCACAGAAAATTCAGCACACTTATCAGCGTCATTATTTAGCTTTATTTATTCTGAAGGTATCGCCTGCTCTTCAACATTGAGCAGCTCACGCAGCACCATGGTGGCGTAACAACCGGAAGGCAAATCAAAACTCAGCAATAAGTCATCATTCTGCAGCTGCCACGTCATATTGGTCGGTACAAGCCGCAGCGAACGGCGCATTTGTTGAACCTTGAATTTACACAAGCCTTGCTTAAACACCGGATTCTCATTAACCATGCAATTTTCTAGCTCAGCGGCTTGCGCTTGCGTTCTCAACTCGCCCTCACCCCAAAGCAAAGCGGTGGGATGAATTTCTTTATTCTTGATGCGTTCATCCAGATCAGTTGAACCATCATCCCAGAAACAGGCGGTTTTACCTGCCAGCATAAAGACATCGCCGGGAATTTTTGTATCCCAGACATCCTGCTCTACACGCTGTGATAGCACACGATTAAAAATCCATGAGCGTGATGCTGAGAGATAAATGCTTTTTTTATGCCTGGGCAGGCGTAAATCATCATTACTAAACATATAAGCGGCTGCAGATAAATTAGCCATACCATGACCAAAACGTTGCTGGCCAAAGTAATTCGGTACGCCGCGTTCGGCAATCAACTGGCAACGTTGATCAATTGCAGCTGCCAGATCATCGCCGCCTTTTAAATCACGTAAACGAATAGTGAAGCGATTTTCTTTCAGTGCGCCACGGCGAAGTTTGCGGCTATGCCGTTTGGCTTCGATTAATTTGATATTACCTTCTTCACCCGGCACTGATTCTATCTGCGTCCAGTCAGGGTCAGGCATGCCCGGCATATGCACGCTAAACCACTGCGAAGTCAGGCCATGGCGATCTTTTAATCCCGCATAGCCGACACAACGCGATCTGACACCGGCGATTTTTGCCAACGCTTTGGCGACCCAGTCAGTATTGCAATCACGTTTTTGGATATGCAGCCAGGCATGTTCACCTTCACCACTTAATTCAAACGGCAGTTGCTCATCGACAATAAAGTCTTCAGGAAAGATTTTAAAACCGGCAGAAATACCCAACGGCGCATAGGCACGATTGAATTGATCGAACTTTAAACCACGATACAACTCTATGCTCTGATCCTTTATTTGATTATTGGGACTATTAGTTATTACACTCATCACTATGATTCACACTATAAAAAATTACACCAGCCTGCTTCTAATTCTGCTGATGGCAGGTTTAACGGCTTGCGACTCATCACCACAGCTCAAACCACTCAGCAATAGCGCAGTAATACTCGCCTTTGGTGACAGCCTGACCTATGGTACGGGCACAAATAAACAACAATCCTATCCTGCACGTTTGCAGAAAATGCTCTCAAAAACGGTGATTAATGCAGGCATTCCCGGCGAAATCAGTAAAACCGGTCTGGCCAGGCTTGGCGGTTTACTCAAACGCCATCGTCCCGAACTTTTGATTCTGTGCCACGGTGCCAACGATATTTTACGTCATTCCAACCTCAAACAAACAAAAGATAATCTTCAACAAATGATTGATCTGGCCAGGGCTAACAATACACAGGTAATGCTGATTGGCGTACCTGAATTCAGCATTTTTCTATCAACAGCAGCCTTTTATCAGGATCTGGCTGAGAGCAATCAACTACCATTAGAGAATACCGTGCTCAGCGATATTCTTGGCAATGCCAATTTAAAATCGGATCAAATTCATCCTAATTCAAAAGGTTACGAAATATTTGCCGAACGTATTCAGGCACTGTTACAACAAACTGGTGCAATTTAGGCTCTTTATTAAAATTAGACCAGCGTCTAACTAACAAACACCTTGACATTTTTTGACGCTTCGTCATATTATCGCGCCATGAAATGTCCCATCGCCAAAATGATCAGCTCAATAGCACCTTCGCGCAAGCAGCGAGAGCTAGCACAGCGTGATGAACTGATTCTGGACGCTGCTCAGAATATCCTCCACGAACAGGGTTACTCTTACCTCACCATGGATCGTATTGCCGAGGCTGTGGAATATTCCAAGGGCACCATCTACAACCATTTCTCCAGTAAAGAGGACATGGTTTGCTCGCTTTGTTGCCGTAGCGTCAATAGTCTGATCGATATGTTCAGCCGAGCCGCTGAATATGAAGGTTCATCACGTGAACGATTCTCTGCCATTGGAATTGGCTATTCGCTATATCATCAAGTTCACCCCATGGCCGCACAGAACGTTCAAATTATTAAGATCAATGCGGTACGCGAAAAAATAAGCGAAGAAAAATTGGCTGAAATGGAATTGCTGGAACAGCGAATTATTGAAATTGCGCTGCATGTAGTAAACGAGGCTATTGATTGTGGCGAGCTGCCAAAAGAAACTACCCCTATAGCAAACAGCATTGTTTTTGGTTGCTGGTCGATGTATTTCGGTGCCCTAATACTCGAAAACTCCGATATCCCATTAGAAGATCTTGGTTTCAGTCCCGCCGTTCAAATGCTCTGGTTAAACACGCAAAAGTTTCTGGATGGTTATAACTGGCTCCCTCTCAGTTCAGATACTGATAACGAAGCCATGTTTAATAAAATCACATCCGATTTATATACCCATGAAATAGAATTGCTGAATAAAAAAAGGAAAAAACAATCATGATTGAAAATTATGCACATTGGATAATTCGCTGGCGGTATCTCGTCGTCCTGCTCGTTATAGCTGGCGTAGTTGCTGCTGGCACAGGTTTGCCAAAACTCAGCATGAGCAATGATTATCGGATGTTCTTTGGTGAGGACAATCCACAACTGCTCGAATTCGAGAACATGCAAAACACTTTCAACAAAAATGACAACATCATGTTTGTCGTTACGCCTAAGGATGGCAAAGTCTTTACTGTTGAAACACTCACGGCGGTTCAGGCGATTACAGAAGAAGCATGGCAGATCCCCTACTCGACGCGCGTTGACTCTATTACCAACCATCAACACACTTATGCAGAAGAAGATGATTTAATCGTCGATGACCTGGTTGTTAACCCAGACGAGCTTGACGAAAGCGCATTAGCAAAAATTCAGCAGATTGCGATCACTGAACCGATGATGGTACATCGATTAATTTCTCCGGACAGTCAATTCACCGGCATCAATGTTACCGTCCAACTTCCCGGAAAAAGTCTGGGCGAAGTACCCGAAGCGGTCACTTACGCGCGCAAAATTAAAAGCGACATACTGGCGAAGTTCCCCAACATAGAAATACGTCTTGTTGGACTGGCCGTCATGAACAATGCTTTCCCAGAAGGCAGCCAGGCAGATGCAAAAACGCTTTACCCAATGGCGCTGGCATTCATCATCATCACACTGTTTATTTTATTACGTGGCTACAGCGGTGCCGTCATTTGTTTCACGATGATTATCATGTCAATCATCGTTGCCATGGGCATCAGTGGCTGGTTGGGCACATTATTATCGCCCCCCGTGCTGTCAGCGCCGATTATGATTTTAACCATGGCGATTGCTAATGGCGTGCATCTGTTAGTCACCATGCGGCACGAAATGGCGCTTGGCCTTGATAAAATCCCATCGATGGTCGAGAGCATGCGGGTTAATTTTCAGCCTGTATTCGTTACTTCGCTAACCAC
>JBEQLM010000134.1:0-4794 GCA_040325975.1 Gammaproteobacteria bacterium
ACATCCGGCGATGATTCCTGTTCTGGATTATTACCCACATGCCATCACTAAAAACTTGAGCTACAACACGCTATTTCCTATCAGCCGCGGCATCATCATTGAGGACGGTAGCGAATGGAAAAAATCCATTATTGCGCAATCTTTGCCACAGAGCTGGTCTGAAAGCAAAGACCTGGTTGATGGCATCGTCTTTGATTCGAACTCAGGTGATATTGCTGGGCCATTACCTATCGTAATTGCACTGGAACGCAAACTAGATAGTAATACCGCCAAAGTCGATAAGCTATCACAACGTATCATAATTGCAGGCGACAGTGATTTTTTGGCTAATAATTATATCGGCGTAGGCGCTAATCTAACGCTGGGTTTGAGCATTATCGACTGGCTAAATGGTGATGATGATTTAATCAACATTGAAATAAAGAACGCACCAGATACAAAATTACTGCTCGATGATACAGAGATCATGATTATCGGCTTTGGTTTCTTTATATTATTACCTGCTGGCTTATTATTTACCGGACTGTTTATCTGGTTCATACGCCGAAAACGATAATCATGCGTTCACATCTGATCACTAACTTCTTTTTATTGCTACTGGCTATTGCTCTTGGCACATTCCTCTTTATCGATGAAGTGGATAAAGATGTAACAAAGAAACTCAGCGACATTGCTACCGATAGTATCAATCAAATTTCCATTTACCACCGTCAGCGTGACATTGTTCTAGTCAAATCAGATCAGGAATGGCGTCTGATCAAACCTGTAGAAATTTCATCTAATCAGTTTCGCATAAAAACACTGCTTAATTTACTTAGCACTAGAAGCCACGCTCAATATAAGGCTGATGATCTTGATCTTGATAAATACGGTCTTGCTAACTCAGGCACGCAGATAAGTTTTAATGACACTAAAATTGACTTTGGCATAGTAAATCCAATCACCAATTTACGATACGTAAAGATTAACAATGAAGTTCATTTGACAGATGATAACTACTACCCATTATTAAGCTCACAAATCGGCACGCTCATTGCGCGTGAATTATTGCCCGTCAAATCAAAGATCAACAAACTTGTTTTACCCGAACACACACTAACACGCAATGAAAACGATCTTTGGCAAAGTGTTGATGATATCTCTAGCGACGCCATTGTAGAAACCATCTACCAGTGGAATCATAAACAGGCATTCGCAGTACACGATTATATTGAGCGTGAATTACTCGGAGAAATTCAGGTTTATTTTGAGGGTAGTGACACCCCTGTTCATTTTGTTATCACCGATGTCGATCCATGGCTGATTATTGCGCGTCCTGATATCAAGCTGGAATATCACTTCAACCTTGAAAACTACGATACCTTATTAAAGCCAGGTACATCTAAACAACTGCCCGATGATCTACAGAAGGAACCCACTACTGAAACGATTCAGGTATCACCCGATGAGTTTATGAATGCCGTTCAATCTCAATAAATTGGCTTCAAAACCTCATGCCTGAATTACCCGAAGTAGAAACCAGTCGCCGTGGCATTGAGCCACATATTCTTAATAAAAAAATTAAAACCGTCGTCATTCGACAGCATAAACTTCGCTGGCCAATTCCAAAATCTCTAGCTGATAAAATAAATGATCATAAACTCACAAAAGTGGATCGTCGTGGCAAATACCTGCTGCTCAGCTTTGATAAAGCTGGCACGGTCATCATTCACCTGGGCATGTCCGGTAGCTTAAGAATCTGCACACCCTCTACGGCAATCGGCAAGCATGATCACATCGACTTTGTTTTCAGCAATAAAAAAATACTTCGCCTAACCGACCCGAGAAAATTCGGTTGTGTATTATGGACTAAGCAAGCCATCGAAGAACATAAGCTACTCAGCAAACTTGGCCCCGAACCACTGACCGACGAATTTGATGCTGAATATTTATATGCACAATCTCGTAAGCGCAGCTGCTCAATTAAAGCATTTATTATGAACAGTCACGTAGTTGTTGGTGTGGGTAATATCTACGCCAGTGAATCTTTATTTATGGCTGGCATCAACCCCAATCGTAAAGCGGGAAGCTTATCCAAACCACGTTGTGAAAAACTGGTCACTGCTATCAAAGAAATACTTGATGCTGCTATTAAACAGGGAGGCACCACCTTACGCGACTTTACCCGTGAACATGGTCAGCCCGGATACTTCGCACAACAGTTACAGGTTTATGGTCGCGCAGATGAAGCCTGTCACAAATGTGACAAAGCCATTAAACAAATAAGTCAGCAGAATCGTTCTACTTTCTACTGCACTAGCTGCCAAAAGTAGCATACTCAGCGTACTGCTTTTAATATGAAAATAGACATCATTCAGGCAGATATCACACAACTTAATGTTGACGCTATTGTTAACGCCGCCAACAATTCCTTACTGGGTGGTGGCGGAGTCGATGGCGCGATCCATCGAGCTGCAGGAGAAAGACTTCTTAAGGAATGTATCAGTCTTAATGGCTGCGATACAGGCTCAGCTAAAATAAGCAAAGGCTATAAGTTGCCTGCAAAATATATTATTCATACTGTTGGTCCAATCTGGCAGGATGGCAATCATAATGAGGCTAACTTACTTGCTTCCTGCTACCGTGAGAGTTTAAAAATCGCCAACCAATACCATCTCGAATCTATCGCTTTTCCAGCCATAAGTTGTGGTATCTATGGCTATCCGATTGAGCAGGCATGCGAAATCGCTATTTCAGAGGTCACTGCATCTAACCAGAATAATTCAGTTAAGCATATAATATTCGCATGCTTTAATGATGAGGTAGAGTCGGCGTTACGGCATAGCCTTTCACTGCATAATCAAACTAATAAGTAACATTTAATACTATGCAAAAAATCAAATCTACTTTTGAACACTTTGGTTTCTGGCTGGGCCTTGTTCTATTTTTTATCGTACTCTGGCTTCCTGATTTGCCTACCCCTGCAATACAAAACATGTGCGCCATTTCCGTATTAATGGTGACCTGGTGGATTACTGAAGCACTACCACTTGCTGCTACTGCTTTATTACCTCTTGTCTTATTCCCACTGCTTGGCATCACATCGGGTAAGGAAGTCGCTTCTGTTTATATGAACTCAACTATATTTCTGTTCATTGGTGGCTTCATTCTGGCACTATCGATGCAACGCTGGGATCTGCATACCCGCATCGCCTTACGTATTATCAGCTGGTTTCATGGTAGTACTCGATTGATGGTGCTTGGCTTCATGTTGACAGGCGCAGCCTTATCCATGTGGATTTCCAATACAGCCACGGCCACTATGCTGTTACCAATCGGTCTGGCCGTTTATGCACGCTCATCTGATCAACTCAACGCAGCTGATCGCCAGTCTTTATTAACCGCTCTTATGCTCGGCATTGCTTATTCCTGTTCGATTGGAGGCACCAGCACCCTGATTGGAACCCCACCTAACATGG
Source organism: Gammaproteobacteria bacterium (assembly GCA_040325975.1). Lineage (GTDB taxonomy): Bacteria > Pseudomonadota > Gammaproteobacteria > SZUA-229 > SZUA-229 > LH-M37. Next base: position 3,459 of record JBEQLM010000134.1, read on the forward strand.
CCATGCAACGAATTTTCGAAATTACTTTCCCCTCTGCTCCGGAAATTTCTTTCTCACAATGGTTAATGTTTGCTCTACCCCTTTCAGTATGCATGCTGTTTATTACATGGTACATAGTCACTGCACGTTATACAGGAAAGAATTTCCCTACACTAAGCCATGAAAAAAATACTGTCGACACCAAAAATCAGGCTATGTCATTTGAGGAAAAAATTGTCGCCACTGTTTTCACGCTCACCGCTTTCTGCTGGATATTCAGACAGGATATTATAGTCGGTGATTTTATTATTCCCGGCTGGTCGCGATTACTCGAACATGCCAGCCTGATTAATGATGGTACAGTTGCTATTGCTTCCGCATTGTTACTGTTTGCCATCCCCGCAAAAAATCAGACGCAATTCAAAAAAATCGCTGACGTTGACACTATTAGCGAACTTCCCTGGAAAATCGTTTTGCTATTTGGTGGTGGTTTTGCTTTAGCCAAAGGTTTCACTGCTAGTGGTCTATCAGAATCCATCGGTCAACAATTTATTAGCCTGCAGGATGCCAATATATTTTCACTAATCGCAGCAACCTCGGCCATGGTGGTATTTCTGACAGAAGTAACTTCTAACACGGCGACTGCGGAAATGCTGTTACCACTTGTTGCCTCTATCGCTAAAGCTATTGAGGTAAACCCGCTTTTATTAATGTTGCCGGTAACCTTGTCCGCATCCATGGCATTTATGATGCCTGTAGCAACACCGCCTAACGCTATTGTGTTTGCCTCGGGCCGTTTAAAAATACGCGATATGGTTATAACTGGTTTTATTATCAACATGGTCGCCATCATAGTTATCACACTGGCGACTTATTTCTGGGGCATGCAAATATTTTCCATTGATCAAGCAGTTATCCCGGAATGGGCCACGAACACTACTTTAATTGATCAATAAAAAATCCGCGCACGAATGCTCATGCACGGATTTATTTATTACGATCAGTTTCAGTCAGGAATTATTAGAAGGAAAATACCAGTGTCACGGCTGTTTCTCTGTCGAAGTTCTTACTACCTGCTGGCACCTTGTCCAGATACATGCACATAGCCAAGCTCAGCAGCACTTTTCCAGGGTGATTTTTCGTCTTCTACTGCCAGAACTGACGTGTTCAGCACTAAAATGCAAAGAATGCCATTAATATTTCTTTAAAAATCAGTTGATCTTTTACTTCCACATTGCTATAAATCTACTACTCTTACTATTGATATTCATTATCACAAAAAGTTTTGCCCATGAGACCTATATCCAACGAACGCCGTAAAGTAGCACGATACATGACTAAATTAGACATCGACATT
>JBEQLM010000135.1:0-4775 GCA_040325975.1 Gammaproteobacteria bacterium
GCATCGGCTCGCCCGAAAAAATACGGGTAATAGATTCAAATAGTTTGAGCACTGTATCTCTCACTTAGCTTTCTCGATTCAGCTAACCGCCCGGTTTGCCTTTATACTTTTTGCCTGTTGATAGACTAGCTCTGGAAGTCGCTTTTACAACATGATCAAAAAAGGCAACATAATCCAGCCAGTCGCCCACCGGGCCATGATGTGAAAATATCACTAGTCCATTCCTGTCGAGCACATAGGTACTGGGAAAGACACGCGCAATCGCCCTGTCCTTAATCTGACTACCATCTTTCAGCATCAGGCTTGTGGTTTCACTATCCTTGATGCCCGAATCGTACAATGGCATGCCGGAGAAGCCATATTGCTGCGCCCATTTCTTTGATTCAGTGAAAGGTTCGCGCAATTGCATCAGCACCATTTCAACATCAGCTGAGTATCGTTTTTTTATCTCTGCATTCAGTTTCTTCAATGAGGGAAACTCACGCATGCAGGGAGGACACCATGAACCCCAGAAGTGCAGAAATGTGATCTTGCCTTTAAAACTAGATAAGGCAACCCGCTTGCTCTTTTTATCGAGCCAGGTTATATCGGGAAAACGTTGTCCAACATTAACACCTTTAGCAGCCTTACTCGCAGTAACTGCATCCGCATAAGGCCCCCACAGGCCGGGCCAGCTATCCGCATCAAAGACAATATGATTATTGAGCGCATAGAGTACGCATTTTTGCTGGGTATTTTCCCGGCAATTTTGCAGCGTCTGTATTTCGGCCTGTTCTTCACTCTCAACCTCAGTTAGCCACGACCATGCTCCACCCGGCGCAATGGCAAAAGCCTTATGCTCCGATGAATGCAGATATTGCTGAAATTGTTGCTGAGCTCTTTTGCCCACGTGAGGAATGCTGGTGCTGCTATCAGCCTGTGCCGGAGTCGGCAATGCAGTCGCCAACACAAGCTCCACAAACAGGACAATCATAACGGCGAAAGCCCGGGATAAACCCGGGCTCCAGCACTTTGTTGAACAACTAAAGATGATCAATCGTCAGTCTCTTCCCAACCTGTAATCATGGCCTTGATATGCGCAGTCGGAGTGTGCCCCGCCGTGCCCAGGTAGATATGTGCAATGACGAAGATCAGCATCATGAACGCGGCGATAACATGGAAGAAAGCGACGTATTCAAGATTGAGGAAATCAATACCCCAGGCAGCCCAATCATTGTAAAACAGGTAGAACCAGCCAGTGATCCAGATCAGCGGATTGATGACGGCCAGCACAAACAGATAGGCCAGTTTTTGCAAAGGATTATGTTTGCTCAATCTCGTCTGTTTGAACGGATGTGGTGCATCGGTGAAGATGCCCGTCAGGTAATAACGGAACATTGCAGCCACCTTATCTGTGGTTGGTATGTACTGCTTCCACTCACCTGTGGTGAAATGCCAGAAGATGGCAAATACCCACAACCACACCAATGTCCATGCAGCTGTGGTATGCGTTGTCACTGCGGTTTTGAATCCCAGCATGTCATAGGTACCATGAACCTCAAAACCAGTCACCAACATGGTGATGATCAACGCGGCCTGAGACCAATGCCAGAAGCGTTCAAAGCGCTTGAAAATATAGATTCTTTTCATGACCTTAACCTCTCTTACTCATGTAGTAGCGAATGCCACCGTGAATTAATACACCAATCAACGCCATCAGAGCCGCAGCAAAGCCGAGGAGATCAATGATTGGTGTGTTGTTGGTACCCGGCATGTAAACACCGCCGATATTTTGTAAACGACCATTCTCTTTATGACACTGATCACATTCAAGTGCATCATCCTTAGGTGCAACCATGTGTGTAATGGGCCAGCTCATTTCAGTTTCGACGAAAGTCATGTTACCGCTGTATTCAACGCCCATAGCCTTCATGCCCCATTCCATCGCCTTATCCCAGTCATAGTTGCCCCAGTAGGCCGCATCATCCTTACCGGCAGTGTGGAACACACCCAGTGTTTCATTACCAACGTCATAAGGCTGTTTGCCACGGAAGGTTTTCACTGGCCAGATACGAGAGTCTGGATCACCGGCTGAACCCTGGAATTCGTTGATTTTTACAACATTTTCCGTATCAACTTTGTCGCCGAACAGAGTGAACTTAACTTCACCATTGAACCAGACATACTCAGGAATAACGTAACGTTCGAAGGTGAAATCACCCTTCTTACTGTCATAGATAACATTACCATCACTACCGCGTTTCTGTATGCGGTGACCTTTATCATCCAGCTTGCCGGCAGTAGACCAGTCCCAGGTCATCTTGGTAGCTTTTTTGCCGCGTGCAAAAGCAGGAATGTGGCAAGTCTGACAAGCAATCTTGTCGGTATGCGAATTCAGCTTTTCTACTGCAGCAGTACCAGGAGGATGTGGTGTATTACCGTGACAGGCGACACAAGTCGTTGGATTTCTATCCCCTTTAGTACCACGTACCAGGACACCATTTGCATCAACCGCAGTTGGTGCGTAACGGCTACCAGTTACTTCGTGAGAATCGCTGAGATGACATTTGCCACAGGAGAAATCAAGACCCTTGGCATCCATGTGGACGTCGAGGTATTTCTTTGGTTGTTTCAGCGAACTATCGAGATCACCATGCTTCACCGCATCACCACCACCGCCGTAGAAGTGACAGGTACCACAGCTGGCACGGCTGGTTTTACCCACGCTTTGTGCAATGGTTTTCAGATCTGTGGCTTCACGGAACTTACCAGAATGTGGAGGCCACTCCATCTTTTTATAGTTAGGATGACCAGACAGACCTGGAAGCTTCTTATACTTACCGGTAGTATCGTGACAAACGACACAGTCGACATTGTTTTCAGAAGTGAAATCAAACTTGTCATCTTTCCAGCCATAACCAACGTGACAGGCACTACAAAATGTCTGGTTGGAGGTTACCGAAGTACAGAAATTATTAACAATATTTTTCTTACCTAGTTTCTGTTTAGTCGCTGGATTCAAAAATTCCCAGGTCCAATGCTTGGTACTGTGTACCTGCTTGGCCGCCTCGGTGTGACAGGTGAGACAGGCTTTGGTGACCTCAGGTCCGCTTTTAAAGTTCTTTTTCAGTGCATCAAACTTGGAGTGATCTGCCGTTGATGTACTCTTTTTGGCTTCAGTTGCTTCAACAACTACTGCGGGAGCAGTCGTTGCAGCGACCGCTGCCGCAGGCTCTGTAACCGCGACATTGGCACTGACACTTGACGCCAGAAAACAACCGATCAAAAGCAGTGCTCGGTGAATTTTCTTCGCTGGTATATTCATAATAATTTCCTCAATACAGCGTTTGCTGATTAGTATTCATACTGATCGGTTGATCTAACAGCCGGCATCTTCTTTACCACCGCCACCACCGCCACCAGGACGTGTTTTAATCAATGGAGGTGCGGGTCTGCTTGGATCAAACTTAATAAATGCCTGCTGATCGGCATAAACTTCATCCATAATTTCAGCAATACCAAACAACTTACCCATCAGGCCAGCATTCATAGTGCCGATTGATGTTGAACCATCATCATTTTTGTATACCGTGATTGTGCATGGCATCAAAATTGAGTAAATACGACTGTTTTCTACTTTGAGTAAAGGTCCTGAGTATTTTGTACTGCAAGCTTCAACTAGCAAAACAGGAGGTACATTCATACCGCCTGCAGCCACCGCTTTAGCTGGATTTCTCAGACCAGAAAGCTTCCAGCCACGACCTTCAAGACGCACGATATTTGCCTGTATGCGAGCTGCTGTTTCTTCAACACCATACGGACTCGGTGTCACGTTAAACATCAGATTTTGTGCCTGCGTCAGGGCAACCACCATGACCAGAACAAGCGCCGCTACTGCACCAATAATATATTTCATTGTTTTTCTCCTCTCTTTATTAACTACTAATTTGGTCGTCCTGCTAAATTCTAATAACAATCATTATTAGAATTTGCTTATATACTTATAATCCTCTGATACGCATCAGACAATTTGACCCAAATCAATTGAATCAAATTAATTAAATAAATTTATGAAGTATTAGCGGTATGAGTATACCGTCACCTATGGCGAGAACTAATTATCATTCTTTTTGAATTTTCACATCATGTTACAAATTATGCAACTGATTACTACCAAGTAACCGTGTAATAGTCATACTCTGAACTTATAGCGATATACTCACAGCAAAATCGGGTTTATAGCGTTTTACTCAAGCAACAATACAGTGGTTCATAGCAAATCAAACAAACTGCTACTAGTCATCAGCGTCCTAGTTCTTACTAATCCATATTCCTTTTATACCGTACTTCTTACCCAGCATCACCGCATATTTCTTTGCGACATGGAACTCTGAATTTTTATCGACCTGCACGCGATACCAAAGCTTGCCATGCACTATGGCTTTTTTAATTTTATAAGGAACACCTACCACTTTTAGGAACTCAAGCTCACTAGCCATCGGCGGTTTATTGTAATAAGCAAATAAATGCACAGACCAGCGATAATTCCTGTTTCCAGCAGAACCCGTTGAAGCATCACTGGTGGTTACTTCAGGTACTACAGGTGTCATTAATTTATCAGGCTGTTTCTCCTGCGATAAACCAGTTTTATTACCAAATGCTTCATCAACAGAAGACTGTAGGGGTAATGACTCTTCTTCATATACAGTCTCTGCTTCTGCCTGAGCATCTGCTTGAGCTTGAGCTTCTGCTTCTGCCTGAGCTTCTGCCTGAGCTTCTGCCTGAGCTTCTGCCTG
>JBEQLM010000136.1:0-4775 GCA_040325975.1 Gammaproteobacteria bacterium
TAATTTGGGTCCATCGGTGCCACCCAATACAACACTTCTTTTTCCGCTGCTAATGCAGTTTGTATTATTGTCAGTGACAATAAAATGATTGCCAGCAGACTGTTAATTATATTTTTCATTATTCTTCTCCCGCTACATACAACAGCTGAGCCATTGCTAATGAACGATCAACTCGCACACGCAAATCAGACAAACGAATATCCAGTTCGGTGATATGCGCGCGCATTAAATTGGTAAATTCTGTGACACCACTTTGATAGGCTTTCATAGCAGCTTTGGCATTGCCTTCTGCCGACTTAATCAAATTGTTTTTATACTTACGATGCCTTTCATCCAGGCCTCTTAATTTAGCCATGCTGCCATTATAGATTTGCTTCAACTTACGTAATTTGTTATCCCGCACCAGTCTGACAGCCGTCATTTTTTCTTCGCTGGCAGCAACACGTTTATCCTGACGATTTTCAGTAAACAACGGAATATCGAGTGTTACCATCGCTGCCATCATATCGGTACGTTCACTGCTATCCGGGTTTTCGCCAAATCGTTTTCGATATTCCAGCCCCAAACCCCAGGCTGGTTTATATTGCTGATTTGCAATAGCCACGCCCTGTTTACTTGCCTCAAGTTTTGCTGTCTCGATAGCAATGGATGGATGTTTTGTTATCAATTTATTGGGTTCATCATCTGAAAGATCTGGCAGCACAGGGAAATTAAGATCAACAGGCTGCCATGCCACTTCCCCCAACCATTGCTCCAATTTAGAGCGCAGTATTTTTTCTTCGGTCTGAATTTTTATCGCTCGATCATCAAGGCGTGACAATTCAAGATCGGCACGCAATACATCCTGTTGATTAACTCGACCGGAAGCATAATGTGCTTTGGTAATACCCACCAACTGCGCAAACAATTTTCGTGATCGATGAATAATGCGAACTGCTTCAATCTGGTAGTACAAATTTAAAAAATCTTCGCGTATAGCTAGCTTCACATTTGCCTGTCTATCTGTTGCTTGTGCTATTTCAGCTTTAGCATGCCACTCGGATTGCACCTGTTTTAATTCCAGCGAATCGCCTTTAGGAAAAGACTGTTGCACACCAAAAATAAACTGGGTCATGGGTTCCTGAGAAAGACTCAAGCTATCCAATGGCACATTAGACAGAGCCAAAAGGAGTTTAGGATCAGGCAACTGATTATCCGCGACGGCATCATTGTTCCAGGCGCGGGCAACGGCTTTATGACTTTCCATCAATGGATCATTGCTCAAAGCAATGCTCTCAGCTTCTGCCAGAGTCAATGCTGATACATTGCTAAAAACACCCACCAGGGCAAACAAACCCATAATCCAGAAAAGGGGTTTTATTTTATTAAAACTTGGATGACATTTATCGCCATTAGTATGGCAATGAAGATGATTGCTCATCATTAATACTCCAGATCAAAAATATATCATCGAATTCGATGATTAATAGTGCATCTATGATACACACTTTGTTTGACGTTAGAGTATGAGCGGGGGTCTTGAAGGAGGAGAAATGGTACGTGTTAACAACAAGTCGCTAACAACGGAAACTAACTCAATGAGTTTTAAATCTGAGAACTGAAGAAATTCAAAAGTAATCGCTGAAGAAATATGAACACAGCCAGTACAGTCACCATCACATTGATTACAACAGGCACAAGCGGTTACTTTTTTCTCTTGCTGGTCAGTCATCAAATCTGAGGATGGCATCTGGTGACCTGCATGATTCATCATGGTCATTTCCATCTCGACCGAATCAGCTTCACAGTGATTCATAGACATATCCATGGCAAATGCATTGCGCAATGGCAGCATAACCACCATTAGCACCAACATATTCACTAGCATTTTTTTGAACAGCAATTTCATGGGTTTATAAATAGCAGAATTATCTCAATAAAACAATGTTACACAATATAAAATACGATTGTCATGTGCTCAATTAGTTCCATCATCAGTTAAAGCTGTACTGTGACCTTCTTCGAAGCATCTTTTGCTTTTGCCAGAGCTTTACCAACTTCATCGCTCCTGGCCAGTACAACGCCCATACGCCGACGACCTGTGACTTCCGGCTTACCAAATAAGCGAAGCTGTGTATCGGCTTCGGCCAATACCGCTTCAAGATTCCCGAATACCGGTTCAGTAGATTCCCCTTCCACCAAAATAACGCTGGATGCCGAAGGCCCGTGAAAATGGATATTGGGAATCGGTAATCCCAGGATAGCCCGTGCATGCAGTGCAAACTGGGATAAGTCCTGAGAGATCATGGTCACCATGCCGGTATCGTGTGGCCTGGGTGAAACCTCACTGAAAATGACCTCATCGCCTTTGATGAACAGCTCAACACCAAAAATTCCGCGACCGCCTAGCTCATCGGTTACTGTCTTCGCTATATCACGTGCCGAATCCAGTGCCTGTGTGCTCATCGCCTGTGGCTGCCATGACTGACGATAGTCACCATCGACCTGTACGTGGCCAATCGGCTGACAATAACTGGTGCCACCTTCATGTCTTACAGTGAGCTGCGTAATTTCATAATCAAAATCTACAAAGCCTTCAATAATGACTTTACCGGCACCACTACGCCCGCCTTCCTGTGCATAATTCCAGGCGATATCAATATCGGATGGCTGTTTAATCGTGCTCTGACCTTTACCGGATGAACTCATAATCGGTTTCACCACACAGGGCAAACCAATCTCTTCGATAGCCTGATCAAATTCGCTGCGTGTTGATGCAAATCGATAGGGCGAAGTTTTGATGCCCAGTTCTTCAGCGGCCAGGCGTCGAATACCCTCTCGGTTCATCGTCAAATGCGCCGCACGTGCGCTTGGGATCACAGTAAAGCCTTCAGACTCAAGTGCCACCAGCGTGTCGGTGGCAATGGCTTCAATTTCAGGCACAATATAATCTGGTTTTTCAGCTTCAATCACGGCACGTAATGCATCACCATCGAGCATGTTAATTACATGACTGCGATGTGCTACCTGCATAGCCGGGCTATTCTCATAGCGATCAACCACAATCACTTCAACACCTAAACGTTGCAGCTCAATGACGACTTCTTTACCCAGTTCACCACCACCGCAAAACAAAACTTTGGTTGCTGAATTAGATAAGGGCGTTCCTATTTTTGCCATTAATATCTACCTGTAGAATGAATCATGCTCGACGCCAAATTGTCTTGCCATCCTTATCTTCCAGTTCAATATCCATGGCATGTAATTCATCTCGAATTCGATCAGCTTCCGCCCAGTCTTTATTTGCTCGCGCATCCAGTCGTTGTTGAATTAAAGTTTCAATCTGCTCAACATCATCACTCTCACCTGCTCCGCCCTGCAAATAAACTTCAGGATCAGATTCCAGCAATCCCAATACATTCGCTAACTTTTTCAGCAGACCGGCTTTTTGTAATGCCATTGCAGCGTCTTCTTCACGTAAACGATTCACCTGCCCTGCTAAATCGAACAACACAGCGAGTGCTTCGGAGGTATTGAAATCATCATCCATAGCCTTGGTAAATTTGGCTTCAGCTTCATCTTCGATTATTGAAACCGATGGCACATCTAAGCCACGCAAAGCGTTATATAAACGGGTTAACGATGAACGTGCGGTATCGAGTAACTGATCGGAATAATTTAACGGGCTACGATAATGACTAGCTAAAACAAAATAGCGAATTTCTTCACCCTGATAGAGTTTTAAAATTTCACGAACGGTAAAGAAGTTGCCCAATGACTTGGACATTTTTTCATCATTGATGCGTACAAAACCATTGTGCATCCACAAGTTGACAAACTTCTCACCGGTGGCAGCTTCGGATTGTGCGATTTCATTTTCATGATGAGGAAACTGTAGATCCTGTCCACCACCGTGAATATCAAAATGATTACCCAGGCAGCAGGTGGACATGGCTGAACATTCGATATGCCAACCGGGACGGCCTTTACCCCAGGGGGAATCCCATGAAGGCTCGTCAGACTTGGCGGCTTTCCACAAAACAAAATCTAATGGATCATCTTTATTAGGATCAATCGCGACACGCTCACCGGCACGCAAATCTTCAATCTGTTTTCCCGATAACTGTCCATAATTTTCAAATGAGCTAACGTCGTAAAAAACATCACCATTATCCGCCGCGTAGGCGTTACCTTTTTCGATCAGGGTTTCAACCATGCTGATAATGTCATCCATGGATGCTGTAGCTTTGGGCTCATCATTAGGTGGCAACACGCCCAGCTCAGCCGCATCCTCGTGCATAGCCTCAATAAAACGTGTCGTCAGCGCATTAAAGTCTTCACCGTTTTCGTTGGCACGGGCGATGATCTTGTCGTCAATATCGGTAATGTTACGAATGTAATTTACTTCGTAACCGCTGTGTCGCATATAGCGAGTAACGGTATCAAACACCACCAGCACACGTGCATGCCCCAGATGGCACAGGTCATAAACCGTCATACCACAGACATACATCTTCACCTTGCCCGGTTCGATTGGGGTAAAAAGCTCTTTTTTGCGTGTCAGTGTGTTGTATATGTGTAGCATGGTTACTCAAACTATTATCGAAATTAAGCGGCGTATATTAACGGATTAGCCGGTTCACCGCTAACCATTGTGCTAAGAAAAATATTGATAAATACCTATAAATCGCACCATCACAATCACAATCAATGAGATACCTGCTGTCATCAATCATGAAAAAGTTATACCTGAAGAACGTCAGCAGAAATCACTGTCCCTGCTTAGCACACAGCAC
>JBEQLM010000137.1:0-4759 GCA_040325975.1 Gammaproteobacteria bacterium
CCATGAACAGGACGTTCATTGATGGCATGATCTCAGAGGAAATGATGAAAGATGAACACGAGCTATGGTATGAGCAGGAAATGAAGAATCTTGATACCTCAACACCAGAGATAGACGGCAATGAAAAAGGCTAAAGTTAAAAGCGTCCTTAAAAAACTGAGCATTGATATATTAATGCTGTTTTTATTTGCTTTGTTAATGGGTTTTGCATTTTGGCTAGTCTGGATGTATTTCTTAAGGGGGCCTATCGAAATGGAAACCCGTGGTTACGTTTCCAAAACCTTAAAAGAAGTTGCTATACAGCCCGCAGACATAGAAAAATATACAATACAGCATTTTCATAACCTGGATGATGCCGTGCTCAAGGGTATTGAATATCCATCAAATTGCGTCACCTGTCACGGTGACTACCCACATAATAAAACGGTAAAAGTGCGGGCATTTTTCAATGCACATTCATGGTTCATAGCCTGCGAGGTATGCCATCGTGAAAATGGCAAACAGGAAAACGTCATTTACAAATGGCTGGATAGTGATACCGATATTGCATTATATAAACTCCAGGGCGAACCGGGTATGTATGAAGCACGTATTGTTCCGTTCCTCATTACGAATAAAACAGAACAGCGTCTGGATAACTTAATTGATGATGCTGATGTTACTGCTTACAATAATTCAAAAGATAAGCTAAATGTGGTTCAGAAGAAAAAAGCTATGGAACAAATGCATCAGGTGTTAAGCAAAACCCCCATTGTCTGCGATCAATGCCATACGGAAAATAGCCTGTTCGAATTCAAAGACCTTTTATACTCAGACAATATGGCTAAGTATCTGAAAAATACTGATATTGGAACCATGATTAAAGGCTACAAAGTTTTTCATTTGCCCAATGTCTTTGGCCAACAAAAATTAAAAAAAACCAGGCCAGAGTATAATTAAACGGGTATTTCTGTCCGTTAAACTGGGGGAGGTTCAGTCTCCTTTAATTATTTGAATTTATGCGTTGGTACATGTTGCTTGCATAGTTGGCATACTTTGATTTCGATGCATCATCTTTAACCTGTGAAAAATAAGACTTCGACTTTTTGAATTCATCGCGTTTGTAGTGGTAATTTCCGAGGAAATAACACGCTGCACTTTTATAATAAAAGTTTTCTGCATTTAGTAACTGCTTCCAGCGCTGGTTCGCATCCTCGATATGATCTGTGCTGTATAGTGCCCAGGCATAATAAAAATTCAGTTTATCGATTCTGTCCTGTGTTGTGGCGAGATGTTTCTGTTCGATGCGTTTATACAAGGAGATGGCTTTATCGTAGTTATGATAGTAGGTGGATATATCAGCCAATTTGAACAGAGGGGCAAACTTTTCAGGGAATGTTTTAACCGCCCATTCAGCATTGAGTATGTCAAAATGCGTGTCTACCTTGTGGGTAGTGCTGGCCATGTATTGTTCAAATGAATATTTCCCGTTGTCTGGTAGCAGGCTTTGTGCCATTTCTTTATAGGGGTTGCTCTCATCCTCTGCATGTCTGCTGATAAACTCACTGGCATGCTTCTGCCAGTCCGATGTGCCAGCGAGTCGTTGTGCTAATGCTCGATACAGAAGATGCATGTCATTTTTCTCCAACTGGGAAAGCCTCTCCTGATAGTGTAGCGATTTTTCATAATCACCAATGACAGCATTAATCAATACAAGGTTAGCCAGCGTCATCTGGTCACGCTGACTCATTTTTGCTGCTTTGGTAAAATATTTGACAGCATTTTCGAGGTCGCCTTTCTGGAAATACACGGCACCAATATCGCTAACTAAATTGCCATCATGAGGATACAATTTTGTGATCGCGTGATATACCGCCATTCCATCATCAAGAGAGTATTCGTTGGCAATAATTTGCGCATAATCGCCCATGTTGTATTGCAGGCCTTCCTTGATATTATATTTTTTCAGGTGAGGAAAACGTGATATGAGTTCGTCTTTCAATCCTGCATTGGCATATATCCAGCATAGGCCCATTTGAATATCAACACGGTCTGGTGCCAGTTGTAATGCGCGTTTGAAATATATAGCAACCTGTTTTGCTACATCTGCCGAAACCAGGGACGAGCCCTCGCCAAGAAAACCCATACCACTCTCGTAGATAGATTCATCTTCATTACCATAGAGTTGTATAGCGCCGCTATTAGAGCTACTGAAGTAAAGAATGTTTCCCTTGTACATCAGGGCGTTTACGTTATCAGGTTCCGACTTGAGGATATGGTCGACTAACTGTGCAGCTTCATCGAACTTACTGTCTTTGATGGCAGCCGTAACATTTGAAAAATCTGATGTCTCAGCAAAGCTAATGCTGTTGGTTGCCAGGCATGAAAATGCTAAAAGGCTGAAAAATATTGTCCTGATGATCTGATATCTTTTATTCATGCTCGACAAACCTCACAATTATTAGAAAAAAGTCGGATATATTTACACTATTTTGACATTATAGAGGTTATGTCCCGTTTTCCAGAGAAATTCTTTACATTTTACTTAATTATAAAATACTAATATTTTCTTAACTATTTGTTTTTTTTCAATTTATAAAAGCTGGCATCATCGTTGCATTTATCAATATATGTGCAGAAATGCGCAAACCGCAACATGGTAAATGCATGCTGCTAAATGAGACAAAACCTTCCGTCGGCATGAACGATTGCACCACTGCTGACAATAAATGTTAATAAAAAATACCTGAAAATTTGCCCTGCGTGTGTGGGAAGAGCTGACAGGTGTCGCCACGAAACTCAAGCTATCGCTCCTCTATGAGTGAAGTTTGTTTCATCGTAATTATCTTAGCTGAATGAAGATTTTTTTAGGTAATAGCTTATGACATTACAACTCGATGGATTGAAAAATATAAACGCCAGGCACCTGGCTACACTAGGTGCCCTGTGTGTGTGCCTATTCTGGTTCATCGACTCAGCAATCGACACCTATATTTTTGAGCAGCAACGACTGTACATTGAAAATTTACTCAGGCCCGAAACAACTGAATTATGGAATCGATGCCAGGTTGTATTTCTACTGATGGCCATTACACTGCTCGCTATGTTGATGCTACATAGACAACATAAGATCACTAGACAACTGAAAAAATATAAACTTGCGTTAGAAGACACTGTTTTTGAGCGCACGAGTGATCTCAGATTAAAAAATGCGATGCTCGAAACAGAAATCATGAATCGATTAAAAGTTGAGGCCGAATTACTTCACCTCGCCAGTATTGACCCGCTGACATCTATACCTAATCGTAGAAAATTTAACGAAGTTCTAAGTTACGAACTGCAAAGAGATTCACGTTACCAAAAAGGCCTATCATTAATTCTTTGCGATCTAGATCATTTTAAACGTATCAATGATAAACATGGACATAACATTGGAGACGAGGTGCTCAAGGAGTTCACGCAATTAGTTTCAGATAATATTAGAAAAACCGATGTTTTTGCACGCTGGGGTGGTGAAGAGTTTGTGTTATTGTTGCCGGAAACAGACATAAACACAGCATTCGAAATGGCCGACCAGCTACGGCTAGTGATTGAAAAACATCAACACCTTAACGTAGGGGGATTTACTGCCAGCTTTGGTGTCACTCAGTTTATTAAAGGTGATAATGAAATAAAAATAATTAGCCGTGCCGATAAAGCGCTTTATAAAGCCAAAGAAAATGGACGCAATAAAGTTGAATCAAATCCAGCGCTACAAACTCATTTTAAACTTTCGGCTGTTATATGATTAGGAGTTTTAAGTAATAAGAACTAACTTCCGGTAAAAGGGGTCTGACCCCTTTAATCTTGACCCCTTTAATCTGGTATTCTTTTCATTGCCTAGCTAATCCACCAGTTCAATATCGAGACTGTCGAGTAATCTTACCGCTTCGTGACGGCTAAATTTTGCTCTTTTAATTTCATTAAAATAAATATCGATGTTGTAACTAATCGCTTCAGTGAAGTTAACACCGGTAAGGTTGGTTTTGTTGAACAGGCTGTTGGTGAAATCGGTATAAGTGAAATTCGAGTCAGTAAAATTACCTTCTCTAAAATCCACGTCATGGGCTTTGCATTGTTCTATAACCAGTTCTTCCAGACTCAGCCCGAAGAAGATGCCGTCGTTCATAATGCATTTGTAAAATTTTACCGGAGAACATAAAGCTATTTGAGGCCAGGCAACACTAGTCCAGTCTATGCCGATGAGTTTACATTCTTCGAAAATCACATCAGAGAATTTACAGTTGTTTATTTTGGCAATACTTAGGTTGCACTTTATAAATATGCAGTCGATGAATTTACTGTCGTTAAAACTGGCTTCTGAGAAGTCGCAGTCTTTGAAGGTGCAACTATCAAACTTTTTGGAGCTTATGTTTTGGGAGGTTAAGCATAGGCCGGTGAAGGTTTGGGATAGGTAATCGGGGTTTTTTAGTTCGTCCATGGGGGATTAAATTAACATAAAGGGTGGGGGAGTGTTTGCTGATTTGCCGTGTTACTAATTTCGATGGGATCAAAATTGAACAGCCGTTGTATTGCTGGCCCGTAGGGTAAAATATATGGACATATTTTGTAATCCATAACATTACTTCCGCGCTTGCTACGCGGGATCATTTTTTTGGTCGAGCAAAAAAACGAACCAAAAAAACTCGCCCTAAACAACCTGCCCTGCGGGAGACCTCAGCTTCCAACTTTGCCTACGCGTCGGCCTGACTACAAATCACTTCCGTGTGATTTGCCCTTC
>JBEQLM010000138.1:0-4677 GCA_040325975.1 Gammaproteobacteria bacterium
GGAAAAACTCATCTTGCAAAAGTTCTTGCTCAATATCTATTCGATAGTATAGATGCATTAGTCAGGATAGATATGAGTGAATATATGGAGAAATTTGCTGTGTCGCGCCTTGTAGGAGCCCCTCCCGGTTATGTTGGATATGACGAAGGTGGTTATCTGACTGAAGCGGTGCGTCGCAGACCTTATTCAGTGATTCTTCTGGATGAAATTGAAAAAGCGCATCCCGATGTATTTAATGTCTTGCTGCAAGTACTCGATGATGGTCGTCTGACCGATAGTCAGGGGCGAACTGTTGATTTCAGAAATACCGTCATTATCATGACCTCGAATCTGGGTTCACATCAGATTCAGGAATTATCAGGCAGTGGTAATTATGATGAAATGAAAAAGGCGGTGATGGATATTGTCGGTCAACACTTTAGACCTGAATTTATTAATCGTGTTGATGAAACTGTTGTCTTCCATCCCTTAGGCCGTGAACAAATACGCACGATTGCGAAAATACAAATTGAACATTTGCGACAACGTCTGCATGAGCAGGATATTGCTATTGAAATATCTGAAGCCGCACTGGATAAAATTGGTGAAACAGGCTTCGATCCGGTTTATGGCGCGCGTCCATTGAAGCGAGCCATTCAGCAGTATTTGGAAAACCCATTGGCTCAACAATTACTTCTGGGCGAATATATCGCTGGCGATATCATTGAGGTGGGTGTTAAGGATGACGAGCTGACTTTCACCAAAGTTAAACCGATGAAAGCTGTCGTTTAATTATTTATCTTGCTGAAATAAAAAAGGCGGAACCGGTATGTATCTTATCGGCTCCGCCTTTTTTTGTTTCGAAAAACAAGTCTATTTAAGATGCTATTATCGGTCTTGAACTGGGTCTTAGTGTTAGTGATAATTCGTCAATGGAAAAAGGCTTGCCTACGTAATATCCCTGTGCATAGGTGACACCCATTTCTTTTAATTCGGACATGATGGCTTCATTTTCGACATGCTCTGCAATGGTCTCGATGTTCATGACATGGCCTATTTTATTGATAGCCGCGACCATTGCCTGATCTGCCATATTCTTGTCCATTTTATTGACGATACTGCCATCTATTTTTAAATAATTGACAGGAAAGTTTTTCAGGTAAGTGAAGGACGACATGCCGCTGCCGAAATCATCCAGAGCAAACAGGCAATGTGCTTTTT
Organism: Gammaproteobacteria bacterium; assembly: GCA_040325975.1. GTDB lineage: Bacteria > Pseudomonadota > Gammaproteobacteria > SZUA-229 > SZUA-229 > LH-M37. Next base: position 1,201 of record JBEQLM010000138.1, read on the forward strand.
TGAGTTGAGTGATAAAGCTAATTGCCTGATCCATGTTTTTTATAGCGGCTGTTTCTGTTATCTCGAAACAGATGGAATCTTTGGGAATAGAGTGTTGGTTTAACAGGTTCAGCACATAATCGCAAAACGATTGATCGGTAATAGAGTTGGCAGATAAATTGACAAAAATCTGTGGTATTTCTGATTGCCCTGATTGAGATAAATATTCAATTTTTTTGATGACTTCCTGAACTACCCAAACATCCACCGCGCGCATGAGATTAAAGCGCTCTGCTGCCGGAATGTATTCGCCGGGTGAAATAATGTTGCCGTCGTCATCTTTCAGGCGGAGCAGAACTTCGAACATACCATGATTTTTGTTAGTTGTGTCAACAGGTGCAATGGCCTGGATATAAAGTTTAAAGCGCTGGTCTTGCAGGGAAGTCTCGATATTGGCAACCCAGCTTAATTCCTGGTGTATTTTTTTAACATGTTCATCATTCAGTTCGTGAACATGAACACGGTTTCGCCCCATATCTTTTGCAGCGTAACAGGCAATATCAGCTTCACTCATAAGACTGACGACATCTTTTGATTCTTTGTTTATATGTACTATTCCTATGCTGACACCAATCTGAAATATTCTGTCTTGCCAGCTGAATCTGTAATTTCTAACCAGGCTGACAATACCTTCAGATATCTCAAGGGCTTTTTCCAGTGTGCACCTCTCCAGCAGGATGCCGAACTCATCACCCCCTAAGCGTCCCAGAGTATCGTGACTGCGAATTTTTTCTTGTATTACTTCTGATATATCTATCAAAAGTTGATCACCTGCATTATGTCCGCAGGTGTCATTGATGACCTTGAATTGATCCAGATCCAGAAAACAAAGTACATGCTCAAGGTTTCTTTCCTTGGCGGTTCTAAGTGCAAGTTGTAAGCGATGCTCAAATGCCTTTCTATTTGGAAGTTGAGTAAGATTGTCGTGGTGTGCCTGAAAGTGTATTTCTTTGCTTTTCCGCGTTGTTTCACGAATGGAGAATATCGAAATAGTAATACCCAGCAAAAGGGCGACTGCTGATATTGCTATAACAAGGTTACGTGTTTCTTCGTTAACACGAATGTGTGTGTCCAGAGCATATTGAGCATTTATGTTTTGCATTTCGACCAGTTCATCAAGGTGATCCAGTACTTGTTGTCGTGCAGCATAAGCCTCACGTTGTGCTTTTTTTACTTCTTCATCGGATGCCCGCGACAATAATATATCAGCAGCCAGGACGTTGGCTCTATAACCTTCTTCACTAACAGCTCTAATTTCTTCGAGTAAATCAGCTTCATCGTAATCCATCTCATGTTGAAGTAGAAGATCACGTGCGGCTCGATAGTTGGCAGCATGGTGAGCCAGTAAAGGATATAGATCATGACGCTCGAAATAATCGTCAGTTAAATACATTTGGCTTAAAGTGTTGGCGCGCAGTCGTATATGGTCACGCATGGCGTGTGCAGTCGATATTTTGGCATTAGTGATTTTTACCAGCGCTTCCATTTTGCCGATGGTGGTACTCATTTCAGATAGTGGAATATAGATAACCAATATCATTAAGCCAAGCAGGCTGCTGAATCCGAGTGAGAGGATCCAGTGTGACGAGGTTTTTTTCATATGACGATTCAGATGGCTCTTGGGTTTAATCGTCCCTGAAAACAAAATACTAACACTTCATTTCCGAATAATAACATTACATATAGTGTAATAGGGGGGAGGATGAAAAGAAGTTCATTAGCGTTTGCCGCCACCACCCGCAGCCGCCAGCATTTTATCCATTAAGAAATCTGGTAACAGTCTCTTTAGGTAGCCAAATAAATAAGTAGGGAAGGTCACGTAGTAACGAGTTTTAGGACGACGAGATTCCAGTGCGTGAATGACTTTTTCGAGCACTGCCTCAGGTGGTAATGTAAATGGTGCAGCGGGGCCTTCTTTTTTTAGTCTTGCCAGTACACCTTTATATTTATCCCGGTGAATACTATTTTCAATATCGATATGCTTTTCCAACATTTTGACGCCGGTAGCGCGAAACTGGCTTAAAATTGGGCCGGGTTCGATCAGTGAAATGTAAATATCAGTATTGGCAAGTTCGAGCCTGAGTGTATCGCTTAGGCCTTCAATAGCAAACTTGGATGCGTTGTAAGCGCCACGAAATGGCATGGCAACAAAACCAAGTACCGAACTATTCTGGATGATGCGTCCATAACCCTGACGGCGCATCACTGGAATAACTAGATTAGTCAGTTCCTGCCAGCCAAAGACATTGGTTTCAAATTGAGTGCGTAATGTGTCTCGGCTTAAATCCTCGACCGCGCCTGGGATACCATAAGCACCATTATTAAATAAGGCATAAAGCTCGCCACCGCTACGCGCAAGAACTTCAGCGACTGCAGCTCGGATGGAATCAGAATCATCCAGGTCCAGTTGCAGGCTTTCCAGGCCTTCGTTATTCAGTGCTTCAACACTTTCTGCTCGTCGAGCGGTAGCGAATACGCGGTAACCACGCTCCTGTAAACCTTTGGCGACGCAGTAACCAATGCCCGTAGAGCAGCCGGTGATGAGAATATTTTTGTTATTAGATGACATGGGCGAAGCTTATCATGTCATTTTGTCTACAGGATGATTTCACAGTTAAGTGCCCGTCAGACTTGATCAAAATCCCGTCAGGACGTAACATTCACCCCCATTTTCTTACCTACCAAGCGGACCCATCATGCGCAGCCATTATTGCGGAAAAGTTACTGAAGAATTTTTAGATCAGGAAGTTACATTGTGTGGCTGGGTCAATCGTCGTCGCGATCATGGTGGGGTGATTTTTATCGATTTGCGCGACCGCGAAGGTCTGGTGCAGGTAGTATTCGATCCTGATCGTGCCGAGATTTTTGGTATGGCCGAGCGCATCCGTAATGAATATGTGTTGCAGGTGAAAGGCCGTGTGCGTTTGCGTGATGAAAGTGCAATCAACCCCAAGCTGGCCACCGGCAAGATTGAGCTTCTGGGTCTGGAACTTGAAGTGCTCAATGCCTCAGAAACACCTCCGTTCCAGTTGGATGATACCGATGTGCACGAAGACCTGCGCCTGCGTTATCGCTACATTGATCTACGCCGTGTTGAAATGCAGAAGCGCATGAAATTGCGCAGTGACGTGACTGGTTATATCCGTTATTTCCTCGATAAACGTGATTTCCTCGACATCGAAACACCGATGCTGACCAAAGCGACACCCGAAGGTGCGCGTGATTATTTAGTGCCCAGTCGTACCTATCCCGGTAGTTTCTTCGCTTTGCCGCAATCACCACAGCTGTTCAAACAGTTGTTGATGATGTCGGGCATGGATCGTTATTACCAGATCGTGCGCTGTTTCCGCGATGAAGATTTACGCGCCGATCGTCAGCCTGAATTTACCCAGATCGATATCGAGACCTCGTTCATGCATGAAGAAGATGTCATGCAGC
>JBEQLM010000139.1:0-4632 GCA_040325975.1 Gammaproteobacteria bacterium
CATTCAGGAATTAAATTATTAACCGGGCAGCCATTACTCGACTGGCAAAAAGGTACACCACAATCCATGCAACGCGCACCCTGAGTTTGCAAATGTGTCTCATCGTGCGAACCGGAGAAAATCTCACCGTAGTCAGCCAATCTGACCGTAACATCACGATACGCTTCGGTCTTACGTTCAAATTCTTTAAAGCCAGTAGGTTTGCCCATTACATCTTCTCTAAATTTTATTTTTTACTGATGGCCAACAATTAACGAATAATTATGCCGCCGCATCCTGTTCTTTCAATTCTGCTAATACACGTTTGTAGTCGGTTGGCATAACTTTGATAAATTGCTTGAGCGATTCATCCCATTTTTCCAGAATGCCACGCGCAACGGTTGAGCCGGTATATCTCAGATGATTTTCTATCAAAGTCTTAAGCTCTTCGATATCCTCGCCATCTTCAACCGCTTCAAGCTCGACCATGCCAGGATTACATTGCTTAGTGAACTTGTCGTTACGATCCCAAATATAAGCAACACCGCCACTCATACCCGCAGCAAAGTTACGACCTGTTTCACCCAGTACCACCACGCGGCCACCAGTCATGTATTCACAGCCGTGATCACCAACGCCTTCAACAACAGTCGTTGCACCACTGTTACGCACGCAGAAGCGTTCGGCGGCAATACCACGGAAATAAGCCTTGCCACTGGTTGCACCATAAAGCACAACGTTGCCTGCAATAATATTTTCTTCTGCGATAAAACTGCTGTTGCCAGGCGGATAAACAATAATGCGGCCACCCGACAAACCTTTACCCACATAATCATTGGCATCGCCTTCCAGTTCGATGGTGACACCTTCGTATAACCATGCACCCAAACTTTGGCCAGCGGAGCCGTTCAATTTAATATGAACCGTATTATCCGGCAGCGGCTCACCTTTACGTGCTTTGGCTAATTCATGCGATAACATAGTGCCGACAACGCGATTAATGTTAACCACCGGCAATTCCATCTGAACTTTCTCGCCATTTTTAATAGCCGCTTGTGCCAGTTCAATAATCTGATTATCCAGCGCCTTATCTAAACCGTGATCCTGTTTCATGGTGCAATAAACATCGACTGCATCGTGTGGTTTAACCGCCGGTGCCAAAATCATGGAAAGGTCGATGCCTTTCATCTTCCAGTGATCAAGTGCGATATCTGTTTCTAAAACATCAACACGACCAATCATTTCGTTGATGGTTCTGAAACCCAGCTCCGCCATAATCTCGCGCAGCTCTTCAGCCACCATGAACAAATAGTTCACCACATGCTCGGGTTTGCCTTTGAATTTTTTACGTAGTTCTTTATCCTGTGTCGCGATACCCACCGGGCAGGTATTCAGATGACATTTTCGCATCATGATACAACCCAGCGTAATCAGCGGTGCGGTGGCAAAACCATATTCTTCTGCACCTAACAAAGCCGCCATAGCAAGATCGCGACCGGTCTTCAACTGACCATCGGTTTGCAGAACAACGCGTGAACGTAAATCATTCATCACCAAAGTCTGATGAGTTTCAGCCAGACCTAATTCCCAGGGCAGACCCGCGTGTTTCACTGATGTCAGTGGCGAAGCACCAGTTCCACCATCGTGACCAGCAATAACAATGTGATCAGAGAAAGCTTTGGCAACACCGGAAGCAATCGTGCCAACACCGATTTCAGAAACCAGTTTCACACTGATACGCGCTGATGGATTTGAGTTTTTCAAATCGTGAATCAGCTGCGACAAATCTTCAATTGAATAAATATCGTGATGCGGTGGTGGACTAATTAAACCTACGCCCGGCGTAGAATGACGCAATCTTGCAATATGATCGTCCACCTTGGCGCCCGGCAGCTCTCCACCCTCGCCCGGTTTCGCACCCTGTGCGACTTTAATCTGTAATTCATCGGCGTTAGTGAGATACCAGTTGGTGACACCAAAACGACCAGAAGCAATTTGTTTAATCGCTGAACGTTTGGAATCACCATTGGCCATGGGAGTGAAACGCTCGGCATCCTCGCCACCTTCTCCGGTATTCGATTTACCACCCATACGGTTCATGGCGATAGCCATTGCCTCGTGACTTTCGGCTGAAATAGAACCAAAACTCATCGCACCCGTAGCAAAACGTTTAACAATCTCTTTCGCTGGCTCAACTTCATCGATAGCAATGGGGCCGCCGTTGACGTTTTTCTTGAAGGTTAATAAACCACGCAAAGTTGATTTCCGTGTGGCTTCTTCATTTGAGAACTTGGCAAACTTGATGTAAGCATCTTTATCATTGGTACGCGCAGCCAGTTGGATATTGGCAATCGTATCCGGATTCCACATATGCGTTTCACCACCGGAACGCCAGTGATAATCACCGGGATTAGGTAGCTCGGCAATAGCAACCACTTCACGACTTGGGTAGCCGATTTCGTGGCGACGTAAAGATTCTTCTGCCAGCACGTCAAAACCAACACCTTTAATACGACTGGCGGTGCCTTTAAAGCAACGCTCAATAACTTCTTCAGCCAAACCAACGGCTTCAAAAATCTGCGCGCCTTTGTACGACTGCAAAGTGGAGATACCCATCTTCGCCATCACCTTGAGCATGCCTTTGGCTACGCCCTTGCGGTAATCGTAAACGATGGAATCATCATTCGGATATTCTTTTTCTTCCAGCAAACCATCACGCTTGGCCTGGAATAAAGACTCAAAAGCAACGTAAGGATTAATTGCATCCGCGCCATAACCGACCAACAAACAATGATGGTGTACTTCGCGTGCTTCACCTGTTTCTAAAACGATGCCGATGCGTGTACGTTGCTGATTATCAACCAGATGATGATGCACCGCACTACTGGCTAACAAAGTGCTAACAGCAATACGCTCTGGACCAATGTTTCGATCAGATAAAATAATTAAACTGTAACCGTCTTCAATCGCCTGCGAAGCTTGCGTACAAGCTGCATCCAGACATTTTGCTAAACCGCCGGTACCTTCTGATTGATCATAAGTAATATCAATCGTCATAGTGCGCCAGCCACGATGATTCATGTGTTTCAGCGCTTCCAGTTCTTCATTAGTCAGAATGGGATGCGGTACACGTAAACGATGCACATTCTTTTCTGTGGTTTCCAGAAGATTCGCTTCGGGGCCGATGTAACATTCCAGCGACATCACCACTTCTTCACGAATCGAATCAATCGGTGGATTAGTGACCTGTGCAAACAGCTGTTTGAAGTAGTCGTAAATCATACGCGGGCGATCTGACAAACAGGCCAGCGCCGAGTCGTTACCCATGGAACCGACCGGGTCTCTTAATTCACGCACCAGCGGCAGTAACATAAACTGCATAGTTTCAACGGTGTAACCAAAGGCCTGCATGCGCGGCAACAAAGTCTCTGGATAAAAACCGTGAGGCTCTTTGTTGGGTGACAAATCAGATAATTTTATTTCCTGCTCATCCAGCCACTGACCATAAGGACGCTGTTTGGCAAAATCGGCTTTTAATTCTTCATCAGGAATCATGCAACCTTTTTCAAAATCGATCAGGAACATTTTACCCGGCTGTAAGCGGCCCTTAAATTTCACATTGCTGGGTTCTATTTCAATCACACCGACTTCAGAAGCCATGATCACACGATCATCATGGGTGATGTAATAACGACTGGGTCGCAAACCATTTCGGTCAAGCGTGGCACCAATGTAATGGCCATCGGTAAAAGCGATTGAGGCAGGGCCATCCCATGGCTCCATCAATGCTGAGTTGTAACGATAAAAAGCTTTTTTCTCTGCATCCATGTTCTCATCAGACTGCCACGCTTCCGGCACCATCATCATCACCGCTTCCTGTAATGTACGACCCGACATCAACAGAAATTCGAGCACGTTATCAAAATTACCCGAATCAGAACAATCATTTTCAGCAATCGGGAATAGCTTGTCGATGTCATCACCGAACAAGTCACTGCTGACCATACCCTGGCGAGCAGTCATCCAGCTCTTGTTGCCCAACAGAGTATTAATCTCACCGTTATGGCTCATGAAACGATTAGGCTGAGCGCGATCCCATGATGGGAAGGTGTTGGTGCTGAAACGTGAATGCACCATGGCCAGATGGGTTTTGTAATCCTCATCAACCAGATCAGGGAAAAATGCTTTTACCTGTAACGCATTCAACATGCCCTTGTAGATGATAATACGCGGTGATAACGAGCAGATGTAAAACAGCGTGCGCTGACTCAATGTCTTATCTGCACGCAGCGAATTAGTACAACGTTTACGGATAATATAAAGCTGACGTTCAAAATCGTTATCGGCCAGGCCTTCAGCCGCAGCGATAAATAGCTGTAGCATATAGGGCTGTGAATTACGTGCTGTTGGCCCAACATCAGCACCATCGGTATCAACCGGCAAATCACGCCAGCCGATCAAACGTTGACCCTGTTCTGCAATTATTTTTTCTATGGTCTGTATACAGTGTGCACGCTGCTTTTCATCCTGAGGGAAAAACACATTACCCGCCGCATATTGACCTACGCCCGGCAGCACTTCACCCAGATCACTACGCGCCACTTTAACCATGAACTCGTGCGGCATACCGGTAAGAATACCCGCGCCATCACC
>JBEQLM010000013.1:0-15596 GCA_040325975.1 Gammaproteobacteria bacterium
CTGCCTTAGCAAGCTTCTGGCAAAAAACACTATAGTAGTATGCGGCTACATCTTCTTTGGATTTTTTTTCACTCTGCTTAAAAACCCACAAAAAAACCAATGCACCGGATAATGTCATTGCAATCACCAGCCATGAAAACAATGTTGCTTTGTCGATATCTTCAATACCTAACAACTCAAATAACTCTTTTTGTTTTTTCTCGTCAAAACCAACCACCCACTTGTTCCAGCTATGATTAAGACTGTCTAACTGATAACGAAGCTGAAGTAGAAGCTTACTATTTGAAACCAGAATAGAAGGTAGTCTGCTTTCCTCCAGCCCCGCACCAGCTATACCATGATTTATGCGATCAGGTGACACGGCTGCTGTCGGATCGACTCTCACCCAGCCTTTGTCATCAAGCCAGATTTCTGTCCATGCATGTGCATCTGATTGCCGCACTATCATATAATCATCGACCGGATTAACAGTACCACCCTGATAACCGATGACCACACGTGCAGGTACACCTGCTGCTCGCATCAAGTAAACAAAAGCACTGGAATAATGCTCACAGAAACCTTGTCGACTATTAAAAATAAAATCATCCATGGCATTATCAGCCAGCAAAGGTGGTGACAATGTATAAGAAAAATTATTTGTATAAAAATAATTCAATACTGAACTAGAAAAAGCAGTGGCATCACCGCCAGCCTCCATTCGTAATTGTTTTGCCAGTGTTATCGATTTTTCATTCAGGCCTTGCGGTAATAAAAGATTCTTTCTATTTTCCTGCACATACAATCCTTTATTAGTCACATGCAGATTCGATGTCATTGAATAAGAGTAGGTGTTATTTATAGCCTCAGTTGTAACCACCTGAAGTTCTCGAGTCACTTTATACTGTCCTTCTTTGGCGACCAGACTCTCCAGTGAATACAACCATTTTCTGCCATGCGGCTCCAACATAACCGTATATTCAATATTCTTTGCATCTTCTTTTACGTAGGAGACTTCGGGAAGTAAATTTTCCGGCGCATCATCACGTCTCCAGGTTTTACCATCGTAATCTGACAGTACCAGACCCCGCCAATACAAATCTTTTTGCGCTGGTGACTCCCCTTTAAATTGCACTCTGAAGGCCACTGACCCGGAACTAATCAGGTTATTGATGCTGCCCGGCGTCATCTTGTCATCAATTCCGGTACTCGCTGACTGGGTATCGTCAGGTAAAGTCCAAAGCGGCCCCTGAATACGTGGAAACAGGATAAACAAAACCAGCATCAATGGAATCGCCTGCATCACCATGCGCATTGAAATTTTTATTCTGGTTTTAAAACTTGTTGATGATAAACGGTCGCTAAAAATAATCAGCAATGAAGTTAGATAAATCACCACGACAAACACATATGCCGCGATCCATGGACTTTGAGTATGAAAGAAATTGGTGGCTATCAGAAAGTAACCAAGAAAAATAACCAGCAGGACATCACGTTTACTTTTCATTTCAAACAACTTGAGAAAAGACAACATTAACAACATGGCAGTGCCCGGCTCCTGCCCAAAAATCGTACCATAAGAGACCAGCAGCGAAACGATCACAGCGAAGGCCAACAAGATTCGAATAAATGCTATTGGCTGTGTGATACGACCTGCAATAATCAGCAGCGTCCAAATAGTAAATGAGACAATCAGCAACAATACATAGGGCGGCATTCGTGTATACATTGGCATTGCAACCAGATGAATACCAATCAGTACGGGCGTAAATTTATGGTTATTAATATCCATAGAGCGCCAACACTTTTAAACAATGGGCATAATGTGACCGACCATGTGCTGGTTCAATTTCCAGGTCAGGTAATCGCAAACCATAATGGCGACCAGCTTCTTCGGCATCAATGACCAGACGTGTCATCGCCGATAGCCTGGCTTCAGCGCCTGAGATGGCCAAAGCCTGCCAATCGATCCATTGCCTCTGCGGCATACCACCAGCAAATTCTTTTGTCACCAGTTCATCGGTACGCGCCACCGCTTTCCATGCCACACGACGCCATGAATCGCCCGGCTGATATTTTCGCAAGCCAATATATTCTTCCAGGCCTGCACCTTGCATAGCCTGATCACCCTCTTCGCTGGATGTCGAAACAGGCATCTCTGCTCTTGTCGCCGGTTTTGGATAAATCAAACACTGCATGGATAAATCAATCCATGTCCAGGCGACAAACAAGCCCGTTGGAAACTCTGTATACAAACGAAAGTTTCCCGCATCCAGAAGACCACGCTGCGCTGCGTCCACCTGAAAATGCAGTAGTGATACTGCATCAACCTGTGCGTCAATCACTTCAAATTCTTCTCCCTGATAGGTGACTGCAATTGAATAGCGCGTCATCGCATCCGGATTTTCAAGTTGCACTGCAAACACGGCTTTCTCACCTGTGAATACCGGCATACAACCCGCCGCGCGAAGCCGTAAACCGACCAGATTTTTCCAGGTCGAAAACATGGCTACATTACCCAGACCGACCAGAATGAAGGTCAATACAAAACCGAGGCTTTTATCGTAATTCAGTGATCCCAGCAGCAGTAACAATAACAACAATAAAAAAATCAATCCGGCTTTTGTCGGCAGAATATAAACACGGCTGCGATCCAGCACCACCGTTTTATCGAAAGGCCCGGTACGTTTTGAAATAAATTTAAAGACCGGCTTTCGAGCGAAATCCGGTAATCGAAAAAAAGACTTGAGTGAAAAACTAAAGCTCACGTGTAAACCAATAACACCAGGCTATGGAATGGGAACCGACTCGGAAATATATGAAGCTGCCGTTTTGCCATGATCACCCAGTTCACCACTGGACACTTCAAGCCGATGGTCAACAACCGAGGCCATCACGGCTTTAACATGTTCAGGAAGAACGTATTCCTGACCTTCTATCAAAGCTAATGCCCGTGCTGCATTCAATAAAGCCAGGCCACCGCGTGGTGACAAACCAAACTCGAACATCGGTGAATTTCGTGTGAATTCAAGCACGGCCTGAATGTAATCCAGTAAGACATCCGCAACATGGATTTTAGCCGCCTGTTTTTGTATGGTTCGCAATTTGCCACCATCGAACACCGGTTGAAGATGCTCAATCATCTCGCGTCGGTCTGCGCCCTGCAAAAGTTCACGTTCGGCTTCTTTATCGGGATAACCTAGATGAATTCGCATCAAAAAACGATCCAGCTGAGATTCGGGTAAAGGGTAAGTGCCCAACTGATGCACGGGATTTTGTGTCGCTATAACAAAGAAAGGCTGCGGCAGCGCACGGGTTTCTCCCTCCACGGTGACCTGCCGCTCCTCCATGGCTTCCAGCAAAGCACTCTGCGTTTTTGGTGTAGCTCGATTAACTTCATCGGCAAGAATAAAATTAGAAAATACCGGCCCTTTATGAAACTCAAAGGCAGCTTGCTCGCGATTATAAATTGCCGCGCCAAGAATATCGGCGGGTAACAAATCACTGGTGAACTGAATACGCTGGAAGTCCAGCCCCATGACCTGCGCGATGGTATGCGCCAACGTGGTTTTGCCTACGCCCGGCGTATCTTCGATCAATAAATGCCCCTGCGCCACCAGACAGGTTAAAGCCAGACGTATTTGATCGTCCTTACCCAAAATAACCTGCGCGATAGTATCCGCCGCCTGCTTGAGTAAGCCAGTTGAGGCTTTGGCCAGATTTGAACTGGGGTTTGTCATCTAAATACTTCCTGCTTCAGCGAGATTCATTGTTGTGTTTTACTTTGACTTCATTAGTCCGTAGCATTATCGTCTCATTGCACGCCAGCCTGTACAAGCGCAGCAAGCATAAACTAAATATTGACTCTGGATACCATATGAAAATTATAGGTTGTATACCCAGTCGTTACGCCTCGACTCGATTGCCCGGAAAACCGCTTTGCGATATCGCAGGCAAACCCATGGTACTGCATGTGCTGGAAAGAGCCAAACAGGCCAAACAATTACATGACGTAGTGGTGTTAACCGATGATGAGCGGATTCTAAACACGATTATCGAAGCTGGTCACCATGCAGTTATGACCTCAACTGAATGTGCATCCGGCACCGACCGACTTGCCGAATACATGAACCAGCATTCCGACGCCGATGTTTTCGTCAACATACAGGGCGACGAAGTGCTGCTTGACCCCGACCACATCGACCAACTCACCGTCGATTTTATCAATCAGCAAAATCCAACCATGGGCACACTGGCACATCCTATTCACGACAAGGAAATTATGAGCGACCCGCACACCGTCAAAGTGGTGACAAAAAACAACGGCAATGCTCTGTATTTTTCCAGAAGCTGCATCCCACTTTGCCATAATGGTGGACTACCCGAACAGGTACTGGGACACATCGGCGTTTACATCTACACTCGCGCCACCCTGCAAACCATCACCAAAACAACACAGACACCACTAGAAAGAACAGAGAGTCTGGAACAGCTGCGAGCACTGGAAAACGACATCAATATACATGTTAGTGTCATTGAAGACTTTCATAGTTTGTCGGTTGATACGCCGGCTGATTTGGAGAAGGCACAGGCTATATTTTCGTCGTAGTTAGAGCGTACTGTTAATAAGTTGTAGGCCAGGATAAGGCTTTGCCGTTCCCTGCATTTGTTACAGATTGCCTGCAACGTGCCTTATGCAGGCCTACTTGTGAAAAGTTGGCAGTTATTAGTCATTAGTTTTAAACTTTTACTGCCAACTTTTCATTCCCCCCACTTCGGTTGCAACTCATGCTCCACACCTAATTGGTCAAGAATTTTCGCCACCACAAAATCCACCAGATCATCAACCGACTTTGGTTGATTATAAAATCCAGGGTTCGCATCCACAATCACCGCATCCATTCGCGACAGCTTGAGCATATTTTCCAGATGAATATCTGAATAGGGTGTTTCGCGTGGCACGATGATTAACTTCTTGCGTTCTTTCAAGATAACATCAGCGGCGCGTTCCAGCAGGTTATTGCTGGCACCACAGGCGATGGAAGACAAAGCACCCATCGAACAGGGGCAGACCACCATGGCTTTAACATTATTTGATCCACTAGCGACGGGCGCAGTCCATTCATCTTCACCGAATACCTGCAACTGGTTTTTGGCGGCCTGATATTTCTCACTTAAGCATTTTTGAATATCTGCAACACGCCCCGGCAATGACAAATCGGTTTCCATACCAATGACCACCTGCGCGGCTTTGCTGATCATTAAATAAACTTTGCAGTCGACTTTTAATAACTGCTCCAGCAATCGAAAACTGTATTGCACACCGGAAGCGCCGGTGATGCCTAGTGCGATGGTGGTTTGTGATGAAACGTTACTGGACATACAAAACCCTACTGCTCTAAAGCAGTTAATAATTTAGTGTGGATGGATTCAAAACCACCGTTACTCATAATGATGATTTGATCACCGTCTTTGGCATCGGCGCAAAGTTTCTGAATGATTTTTTCGACCCGATCAAAAACTTGCGCTGGTTTTTCTGATTGCTCCGCAACTTCATGCAAAGCCCAGTTCATACCTTCGGGCTGATACAAATAAATTTCATCGGCAGCCTGCAATGAGTTGCTCAAGCTATCCTGATGCACACCCATGCGCATGGTATTGGAACGTGGCTCCAGTACGGCCAGCACGCGTCCGCCTTTGGCGACTTCCTGCATTGCCGCCAGTGTTTCTTCTATGGCGGTTGGATGATGAGCAAAATCATCATAGACAGTAATACCACGCACAACACCGCGTATTTCCATGCGACGCTTGATGCCTTTGAATTCTGCCATGGCCTCGCAACCATGCGTAGTTGGTACACCCGCGTGTCGAGCTGCGGCAATCGCAGCCAGTGCATTCATTCGATTATGTGAGCCGTTCATATCCCAGCTCACCGAACCTTCGAGCTTGCCATCGAGACAAACATCGAAACTTTTACCGTCATCCGAAACATTGCTGATTGACCATTGATCGCCATCCAGTGAAAAACTCTCACGCTGCGACCAGCAACCCTGCTGCAAAACATCGTCTAAATTTTTGTCGCTACCATTAACCACCAGTAAACCACGCCCCGGCACGGTACGAACCAGATGGTGAAATTGTTTTTTTATGGCATCGAGGTTTTCAAAAATATCGGCGTGATCGAATTCAAGATTATTAAGAATGGCGGTGCGTGGACGGTAATGCACAAACTTGGAACGTTTGTCAAAAAAGGCGGTGTCGTATTCATCGGCTTCGACGACAAAAAAGGGTTCGTTGCCGAATCTTGCCGACAAACCAAAATTACCGGGCACGCCACCAATCAAAAAACCGGGACTCATACCCGCATATTCCAGTATCCAGGCCAGCATTGATGAGGTCGTGGTTTTGCCGTGAGTTCCTGCAACCGCCAGCACCCAGCGATCTTTTAATACATTCTCAGCCAGCCACTGTGGTCCTGAGGTGTAAGCCAGATTTCGGTTCATGACAAATTCCAGTGCCGGATTACCGCGAGACATGACATTACCGACTACCACCTGATCAACATCGGCAGGAATGTTTTCCGGTTTGTAACCTACACTGAGAGTAATGCCCTGCTCTTCCAGCTGCGTGCTCATGGGTGGATAAACGTTTTCATCCGAGCCACTGACGGTATGTCCGGCCTGGCGAGCCAGCACCGCAATGCCGCCCATGAAGGTGCCACAGATACCAAGAATATGAATGTGCATTAAGAAGACTCCGGAAAAACTAGCTGTGAAAGCGTCAACGAAACAAAAAATAAAGCCATCGATAAAATCACAGCCTGAGTCATTTTTGTATTTAGGGCATTACGAAAAATATGTGCCGTCACCAGTATTTCCCAACTAATCAACATCAATACCACCACTGATAATAATGGCTCAGCAAACTCTGATGCCGGCTCCATATTGCTGTAGATCAACACCGGCCAGGCCAGTAGATTAAAGACTATGCCGGTTCCTATCAAGGCCGTCATTGTTTGCACAAAACGTGTCATCAAATTCAATGAAGATAAAATTACGTAACTGAAAAAAAATATAATCCCTATATTCAGTAACATTCGCCCCATGGCCAACGATGACTCGACCATGCCACCGACCACAACAATTCCGCTAATAAAATAGAAAAAAATGACCCGCCCCATTAAACCCGTTGAATAGGGTAAATCCTGCGGTGCTGTCTTTAATAACAGCATAATTATAATTTTTTGAGCAATGGTCATAGCGACATTAATATAATTTTTTGGATAACAGTAATTGCGACATTAGTGCATAATACGCGAAGTATAACAATCTTCTCGAAACCATGACGCAATTACAAATTACCCGCCCCGATGACTGGCACGTACACCTCCGTGATGGTGATGTTCTGAACCACGTTGCGCCCTTTACTGCACAACAGTTTGCACGCGCGATTGTTATGCCAAACCTGCAACCGCCCGTCACCACTGTCAAACAGGCGGTTGAATATGTAGATCGCATCGTGAATGCTATTGGCGACAGTGACTTCGAGCCATTAATGACTCTGTATTTGACCGACAATACCAGCGCCGAAGAAATTATCCTGGCAGAAAAAAGCTGTTTTGTTAAAGCCATCAAACTTTACCCTGCTGGCGCCACTACCAATTCATCAGCGGGTGTCTCTGATATCAGAAAATGTGACGATGCCCTCGCTGCTATGGAAGAAGCCGGTTTACCTCTGCTAGTTCATGGTGAAGTCACCGACCCCGATGTCGATGTATTCGACCGTGAAAAGGCTTTCATTGATCAGGTATTGATGCCTTTGATGAATCGCTTTCCTAAACTGAAAATTGTTTTTGAACATATCACCACCGCCGATGCCGTTGATTTTGTGCTCAACACAGGCCTCACTATTGGTGCCACTATTACGCCTCAACATTTGTTATTAAATAGAAACGCCATGTTCAAGGGTGGTATGCGCCCACATAATTACTGCTTGCCAGTGCTTAAACGTGAACAACATCGTCAGGCTATGCTGCTTGCTGCGACTTCCGGTAGCAGGAAATTTTTCCTCGGTACCGACAGCGCACCACATGCCAGAGATAAAAAAGAAAGTAGTTGCGGCTGCGCCGGCATTTTCTCTGCACACGCTGCCATTGAAATGTATGCCACCGCTTTTGAAGAACAAAATGCCCTCGACAAACTGGAAGCCTTCGCCAGCTTCAATGGCCCGGATTTTTATGGTCTGAGTCGCAACACTGAAACCATCACACTAGAAAGAACACCCTGGCAGATTCCAGATAGCTACCCGCTAGCTGACGGCAATACGCTAATCCCGATGATGGCGGGCGAAACACTTAACTGGAAATTGATTTAACAATGTCTATCCCTGATCCTGATAAACCATTGATGGCTCAACGTTTTCGTGGCTTTCTGCCCGTCATCGTTGATATTGAAAGCGGTGGTTTCGACCAGAATAAAGACGCTTTGCTCGAAATTGGCGCGGTCAACATCAAAATTGATGATGAAGGCCATCTCAGCCTCGACGATGAATACAGCTGCCATGTTGAACCCTTCGAAGGCTCCGTGATGAATCCCGCATCAATGGAAATCAATGGTATTGACCCCTACCATCCATTCCGTATGGCAAAACCGGAGGAGGATGCGATTCGTGGTCTGTTCAAGTTTTCCAGCAAGTGTATGAAAAAGAACGGATGCCATCGCGCTATCATGGTCGGCCACAACACCATCATGGATCTGAATTTTATTAATGCTGCGGCATCAAGGTGTAAGGTTGGTCGCAATCCGTTTCACCCTTTCAGCGTGTTCGATACGGTCAGCTTATCGGGTCTGGCTTATGGACAAACCGTGCTTTCACGAGCCGCTCAGGCCGCCGGTTTACCCTGGGATAACGAACAGGCACACTCAGCACTCTACGATGCCAAACAAACGGCTGAACTGTTTTGCGCCATCGTTAACCGCTGGGCGGATACATCCGGCCCAGTTTGGAGCTAATTTTCTCTAAAGCTTTGTTATATTTTAAAAAGCCGCTATCATTAAATTATAAGTAAAGAACGACATACCGCTGCTAACTAAAAAGCACTGGCGAACCATAAAAGATACATATCCATGAATGACCATAACCTATCCATTATTATCGTTGACGACCTGCAATTTAGCCGTATCGTTGTTAAATCTGCACTGAAAAAAGCCGGTTATACTGGTGTCAGGCTGGCAGATAGTGCTCATGAAGCACTCAGAATGCTGGAAGAGAAACCTGCCGATGTAGTACTCGCCGACTGGATGATGCCGGAAATGGATGGCCTGGAACTGACCGACCGTATTCGTCAGAATGACGAAGAAAAAGGTATTTATACTTCCATTATCCTATTTACCGCCAATGAAGGTATTGAATATTTGGTGGAAGCCTTTCAACACGGTGTCGATGACTATTTGCGCAAGCCGCCCAACCCATACGAACTGGCTGCGCGGGTCAGTGCCGCAGCACGTATTGCGGTGATGCAGAATGATATTCTTGAAACCTCGCGTCAGATGGAACAAACTATTCAACGCCTGCAAAAATCTGCTCTCATCGATGAAGTCACCGGTGCTGGTAATGAACGCATGTTGATTGCAGAGCTTGATGCTAATCTGGAAGAAGCTTCGACTCGCAATGGTGGCATCTGCCTGGCCATGGTCAAGTTGAATAATCTTGATCAAATAGAAGATGAAGCGGGAGAGACAAACAAAAATGAAATTCTGCTCAGCGTATTTCGTCGACTACGCCGCACCGTTCGCCCTACCGACATTATCACCCGACTGGACAATGATATTTTTGGCATTGTCATGAATCACACCCAGATTGGCTCATTCAAAATGAATGCCCTGGATAGAATCATGGCCGCCATCAACCAGCGTCCTTTCAAAGCTGAAAATAAAGATTACAAAATTAGCAGTTCAATTGGTGTTCACTATTACGAAGGCAAAGATGAAGCAATCAGCACAACAGAAATGCTGGAGCTAACTCAAAAGAACCTGATTAAAGCCATCGCTCAAGGCGATAACAGCATTATCAGCTAACCTGGCTTAATTCAAAGCTGGCATAAAAAAAAGCCACCTGTCGGTGGCTTTTTTATTGAATCACTTCAAAAATGACTCGATTAATAAATAAACATCGGCCCTTAACCGGCTGAAGCTTCATCAATCATTTTCTTAAGATCACCATTTTCAAACATCTCAAGTGTAATATCACAACCACCAATCAATTCACCATTCACGTAAACCTGTGGAAACGTCGGCCAGTCAGCATAGCGAGGTAGATTTTCAAAAATTTCCGCATCCGCCAGTACATTGCAATAAGCGAATTCTTTACCCACTTGCTTCAATGCTTCTACAGTACGGCCTGAAAAGCCACACTGCGGAAATTGCGGCGTGCCCTTCATATAAATCATCACTGTATTGTTTTTTACTTGCTCGTCAATGCGATCTAGTACATCAGCCATATCTAATACCTACCTTAATTTTGTTGTGCGAAGCTTATCTCTTTACAGAAATCAAATAAACCCACTGAATTAACGGGGAAAACACCAATATGAGGACAAATTAATTGAATTCAAGTAATTTACATTTAAAACCCACAAAATAAGAAACTAATAATGCGACTTGTGCGCGAACTTCCTTCTCAAATCTCGCAAAATAATATAAATCCATGGCCAGAATAAGGCACCGGTAAGTGAAGACATAAAATACAACCAGCTATCAGGGGGATGACCCATGATGCCACTGACCCACAGGACAATCGCCTGTTTCATCAAAAGCAAAATGAAAATCACAATAGCCTGTTGCACTAATGAGGCAACGCGTAATCGCTGGTGTTGTGAGTGAACAACATAAATCACCAGTACCAATCCCAATGCATGTTGACCAAGTAGTGCACCGTGCGAAACATCCAACATTAAACCGACACACCATGCGATGGTGACACCGATATTGGCAGGTAAAGCCATGACCCAGTAAATTAAAACCAGTGTCACCCAGTCGGGACGAAAGGCTTGCGCCCAGTCGGGTAATGGCATCATAGACAGTATGAATGCGGCAATAATAGTGAGTGTGCTGAGACGTGTATTAGGGTTCATCAACGTCACCCTTAATTTGTGGCTGGTTGTGCCATACCAGCAATACTTCACGACTTCGATCTAGCAAGGCCAGCGGTTCGGCTGTTACCGTAACAAAGGCTTCATCGGGTGAGCGTTCGATACTGGTGATCACGGCGACGGGATAGTTAGCTGGAAAGCGACCACCCAGACCTGATGTGATCAGGGTATCGCCTTCACGTATATCGGCATTGTGCGGGATGTGGCGTAAATCAAGATAGTCAATCTTACCGGTACCAAAAGCAACAGCACGCAGGCTGGTTCGGTCAATTTGTACCGGCAGCGCATGACTGGCATCGGTGATCAACATAACAGTGGATGATGTTGCACTGACATGAATGGTCTGACCTATGACGCCTTGAGCGTCGATAATGGGTTGTGAGATATAAACCTTATCGTTACTGCCTTTGTTGATGACAGTGAGTTGTCGATAGGGGTCGACATCAACATTGATAATTTCAGCAATGAGTACTTGTTCACCTATTTTAGGCGTTGCCCGCAGCAGTTTACGTAAACGGGTATTTTCTTTTTCTAGAATATCCAGTTTTTGCAAGCGAACTCTGTTTTCCAGATACAGATCCTCAAGTCTACTATTTTCACTCAACAAGGTTTCGTGCGTACTCAAGGTTTCATCGGTCCAGTGATACAGGCGAATGGGCAGATCGATGGTGTATTGCAGGGGATAGAGTACGTACGACAGAGTATTACGCACGATTTCCATCTGACCCGAGCGATGATCCAGCGTCATTAGACCAATACTGGCAATGACCAGAATAACGGTTCTGAAAATAACGGATGGGCCTTGTAGGAAAAGCGATTGCATTGTGTCAGCAGTAACCAGCCTGTTTATGGCAAAGGTCTGACAGGATCATTCCTGTCAGGCAATTAATCGAGGGCGAGGAAATCAACTCCATGCTCATCGATCAATTCCAGCACTCGACCACCACCACGTGCCACACAGGTGAGAGGGTCTTCGGCTAAAACGACTGGCATACCGGTTTCTTCCATTAATAAACGATCAATATCGCGTAGCAAAGCACCACCACCAGTGAGCACGATGCCGCGTTCGGCCACGTCGGCACCAAGTTCAGGTGGTGTTTGCTCAAGTGCCGTTTTAACCGCCTGGACAATACCTTGCAGAGGTTCTTGCAGAGCTTCGAGAATTTCGTTGCTGTTGAGTGAGAAGCTGCGAGGAATACCTTCGGAAAGGTTACGACCTTTGACTTCCATTTCCAGTAATTCTTTACCTGGATAGGCGGCACCTATTTCGAGCTTGATACGTTCGGCGGTAGCTTCACCGATGAGGATGCCATAGTTGCGGCGTACGTAGCTGATGATGGCTTCATCAAATTTATCACCACCAATTCTAGCTGAGGCCGAGTAAACAATACCATTCAGAGACATAACCGCGACTTCTGAAGTACCACCACCAATATCCAGTACCATGGAGCCACGAGCTTCTTCAACGGGCATACCGGCACCGATAGCCGCCGCCATCGGCTCTTCAATCAAATGAACACTGCGTGCGCCAGCATCGTTAGCAGATTCGCGAATTGCACGACGTTCAACCTGGGTGGCACCACAGGGTACGCAGATCAGTACGCGTGGGCTGGGACGTAGAAAGCGACTTTCATGGACTGAACGGATAAAGTGTTGCAGCATTTTTGCGGTGATGTTGAAGTCAGCAATCACCCCATCACGCATTGGTCGGATCGCAATAATGTTCTGTGGAGTACGTCCGAGCATACCCTTGGCTTGTTTTCCATAGGCTTCAATAGATGTTGGGCCACCGGGACCTCGATCCTGTCGGATAGCCACGACTGAAGGTTCATCTAGCACTATGCCTTTGCCGCGTGAATAAATCAGCGTATTGGCCGTACCCAGATCAATAGATAAGTCGTTGGAAAATAATCCTCTAAAGCGCTTCGGTAACATCGGTTTTTTTACTCGTTTGTTCGGTTATCGTAATTAACTTACTGAATATAGGCTAAATTTGAATCTTTTGGTCAAAACTCGCGCGTACTCTAACAATAGGGTTTGATTCGAGCAAGCAAAACAGTGCGATAAAGCGTGGTTTATGCTAACTTTCCGCTCTTTGTGGGCAGCGGTCGGTTGTCTTGCGGTGGTACTGATAATTTTGGAGTGATTTTAATGTCCCTTGATGCGGATGCAGTGAAAAAAATTGCCTATCTGGCACGTTTGAAAATTGACGAGGCGGATGTGCCCGATTATGTGAATAATCTGTCGAATATTATTGATCTGGTCGAGCAGATGAATGCGGTAGATACCACAGGTGTGGTGCCGATGTCCCACCCTATGGATGCCGTTCAGCGCTTGCGCGAAGATACGGTGACTGAGACAAATCAGCGTGAAGCCTTTCAGGCGATTGCTCCAAAGACTGAAGATGGTCTTTATTTAGTGCCGCAGGTGATTGAGTAATGAGTAATAACTATCACAAAAAAACCATCACTGAATTATCTGCCCTGTTGCAGGCTGGTGATGTGACCAGTGTTGAGCTGACTCAATATTTTCTTGATCGCATCAAATCACACGATGAAAAATTAAACAGCTTCATCACTGTCACTGAAGAACTGGCATTGGCTGCAGCAAAAGCAGCCGATGAAAAAATTAAAAGTGGCGATGCGGGTCCTTTGACTGGCGTGCCGATTGCGCATAAAGATATTTTCTGCACCGAGGGTGTGCGCACCAGTTGTGGATCGAAGATGCTGGATAATTTTATCTCGCCTTACGATGCGACTGTGGTTACCAAAATGAAAGCCGCCGGTGTCGTTATGTTGGGTAAAACCAATATGGATGAATTTGCTATGGGTTCATCCAACGAAACCAGTTATTACGGTGCAGTTAAAAATCCCTGGAATACCGATACCGTTCCTGGCGGTTCATCCGGTGGTTCAGCTTCAGCCGTGGCTGCGCGTTTGACACCAGCAGCCACAGGTACCGATACCGGTGGTTCGATTCGCCAGCCGGCTTCTATGTGTGGCATTACTGGAATCAAACCCACTTACGGACGCATCTCACGTTTCGGTATGATCGCTTTTGCATCCAGTCTGGATCAAGCAGGCCCCATGGCGCAAAGTGCAGAAGACTGTGCATTGTTGCTGAACGCCATGGCAGGTTTTGATGAAAGAGACTCAACCTGTATCGATAAAGAAGTACCTGATTACACGGCTGATTTAGATAAACCTCTAGCAGGTTTACGCATAGGGTTACCAAAAGAATATTTTGGTGAAGGCTTGAATGCCGAGGTTGAAAAAGTAATTAGAGACGCACTCGAAGAATATAAAAAAATGGGTGCAGAATTAATTGATATCGAATTGCCGAACAGTGGTTTGTCAGTACCGGTTTATTACGTGGTAGCACCAGCGGAGTGTTCCGCCAACCTGTCACGTTTTGATGGTGTGCGTTACGGTTACCGTTGCGAAAATCCGGTTGATTTAATGGATTTGTACACACGTTCACGCGGTGAAGGTTTTGGCCCAGAAGTAAAACGTCGCATTATGATTGGTACTTATGCTTTGTCGTCCGGTTACTACGACGCGTATTATCTGAAGTCGCAACAACTGCGCCATAAAATCAGCGATGACTTTAAAGAAGCCTTTGAAAAAGTCGATGTCATCATGGGGCCAACTGCACCAGATACGGCTTTTAAAATTGGTGAGAAATCTGATGACCCGATATCCATGTACCTTTCTGATATTTACACTATCGCGGTAAATCTTGCTGGTTTGCCGGGTATGTCAGTACCAGCTGGTTTCGTTAATGGGCTGCCAGTGGGTTTGCAAATTACCGGCAATTATTTCAAAGAAAGTCAGTTGTTGAATGTGGCGCACCAGTATCAGAAAAATACTGATTGGCACCATGCAATTCCGGAGGATTTCTCATGAGTTACGATAGCAATTGGGAAGTCGTGATTGGTCTGGAAATTCATTGCCAGCTTGCGACTAAATCAAAAATATTTTCAGGTTCCAGTACCGCATATGGTGCTGAGCCAAATACACAGGCGAATGCCGTTGATCTGGCTTTGCCCGGTGTCTTGCCTGTGTTCAATAAAGAAGCATTGCGTCTGGCCGTCAAATTCGGTCTGGCAGTGGATGCTGAAATCGGCCTGCGTTCGGTGTTCGATAGAAAAAATTATTTTTATCCGGATTCACCCAAGGCTTACCAGATCACGCAGATGGATCATCCCATCGTCGGTGTTGGTCACATGGATATTGAGCTGGAAAATGGTGAGACCAAGCGCATCGGTATTACCCGCGCACATCTCGAAGAAGATGCAGGTAAATCAATGCACGGCGCTTACCATGGCATGACGGGGATCGATTTGAATCGTGCCGGTACGCCCTTGATTGAAATCGTTTCCGAGCCGGACATGAGTTCAGCTAAAGAAGCAGTCGCTTACATGAGAAAAATTCATTCACTAGTTCGATATATCGAAATCAGTGATGGC
>JBEQLM010000140.1:0-4619 GCA_040325975.1 Gammaproteobacteria bacterium
ATAATGTTGCGACAGCTACTTTTGATGTCGGTGGTCCAGTACTTAATTCAACGAGTAATACTGTGACTGTGGTGATTAGAACGCCATCAACGGTTACTTTTTATCAGTATGATTCAAGTGGTGGTGGCACGGTGAACGAGCAAGTGCCAACACAACATGCGACCAGTGGTCCACCAGCAGCGGGTTTTATTGTATCGCCTAATCCTTCAGTAGTAATTCCTGGTGTTGGGGCAACGGTACTTGATCCTAATACACTTATCTCAATGAGTCCGGTTGATATTTATCAAGCGGGTGAACCTGTATTTGTTCAGCTACAAGATCTTGATCAGAACCTGGATCCCACAGTTCAGGAAACTATTATTGTTACCGTGGTCACTTCTAGCGGTGATCAGGAAGTACTGATTCTGACAGAAACAGATGTGAACACCGGTGTCTATATTGGTTACGTGCAATCCACATCAAATCCAGTAACAGGTTTTGATGGTGTTTTGAGTTTGGGACCGGATATTAATCTCACCGTCAATTATGTTGATCAATATGATGGTAGTGATTCAAGTGCGGCATCAACTTTAATTGATCCTTATGGCGTGGTCTTTAACAGTGCTAATGGCACGCCGATTGATGGTGTCGTTGTTAGTATTTTTGATGCATTAGGAAACCCCGCTACCGTTTATGGTGATGATGGGGTTAGCATCTATCCCAATGTAGTCACATCAGGTGGATCAGCAACCGATGGCAGTGGCGTTATTTATAGCTTCCCATCCGGTAGTTATCGATTCCCATTACTTGCACCCGGTGATTATCAGATTGTTTTAACTGTGGTGCCTTCACTAAGAGCACCTTCTTTAGCGACCATTGTTGATTTGCAGACCTTACCAACAGCACCTTATGCACTGGATGCAAATGCTTCATTTGGTGCCGTGTTTACATTGCAGGCCGGACCACCACTGCATGTTGATATACCGGTTGATCCCAAAATCTCACATTTGGTTCTGAATAAATCTGCATCTAAAGCGCATGCAGCTATTGGTGATTTTGTTCAATACACACTGACGTTGGATAATATTGATACCGTTGCCATTTCAAATAATATCGTGATTACAGATGTGTTACCAAATGGCTTCCGTTACCAGCAATCATCTGTTCGTGTAAATGGTGTTGCCACTACGGAACCAGTTATTTCATCGGATGCTCGTAGCTTGCAGTTTAATGTTGGCACATTGTTGCCGGGTACTTCTGTTGAAGTTAAATATGTCACAGAAATTTCATCGACAGTGGTTAATGGCAATGCCATTAATACGGCGGTTGCAGTTGATGATCTCAGTGTGACATCGAATACAGCTACGGTATCTGTAAAAATATTTGAAGATTTAATCAAGAGTCGCAGCTTTATCGTCGGTAAAGTCATTAATGCAGACTGTGGTGAAGACGATAGAAATCTACCTGGATTCCCTAATGCCAGAATCTACATGGAAGATGGTAGTTACGTCGTCACTGATAAACAAGGTTTGTATCACTTTGAAGGTGTAACACCCGGAGTACATGTAGTTCAGTTAGATGTAGAAACTATCCCCGATAATCTTGAAATTGTTGCCTGCGAAGAAAATACTCGTTTTGCTGGTACAGCTTTTTCACAATTTGTTGATGTGAAAGGTGGCTCCATGTGGCGAGCAAACTTTTATCTAAGGCAAAAAGACCCGATTAAAGATATGGCAAACATATCGCTAGAAAGTGAACTGAATAATGAAGAAATAAAATATACAGTCAATCTATCGAACGGTCACGTGCCTGTAAGCAACTACCGATTGATGGTCGTGTTGCCAGAGAATGTTTATTATTTACCCGGTAGTAGCAGTATTGGATCGAAACAAATTGATGAGCCAACGGTTAATGAAAATATCCTTACATACGGGTTGGGCGATTTGAGTAGTGACTGGATGAAGACTCTGAACCTTCAAGCACGATTAAAAGATAAAGCTGATGGTGAGTTGATCACAAAAGCCCTGTTTATTACAGATACTGTAATGAAAAAAGGTGTGCGTTCATTAGTAGTGATTAACAAACTGAAAGTTCAGCGTAAGAAACTTGAAGTTAAAGATATGGTGTTTCAGGCTCACTTTAAGCGCATGGGCACAGAACTAACTGAAAGAAGTAAGAGGTCAATACGTTTAATTATTCAGAGATTTAAAGGTGCAGATGTTGAATTGAATCATGTCATTGGGCATACCGATAGCGAAAAAGTAGCACAACGTAGTTCATGGTTGTTTGATTCAAATGACTCTTTATCCATGGGGCGCGCCCGTTCTGTCAGTGACTTCCTGATTAAAGAACTTGGTGTTAATGCAGATACTGTTAAATTAGAAGGTCGCGGTAGAAAACAACCGATTGCAACAAATGCCAGCGTTGAAGGTCGTGCTAAAAATAGACGAGCTGAACTGTTTATTACGACAAAACAAATTGTGGGTTCCGGTAATGTTGATTTGACCGTAGCCAGGAGTGAAGTGGTTAGCGCTGAATTGACGGGTCAACCAGTGTACGAGATTGATAAAAAATACAATCCTGTGCCACAGGTAGATCAATTAACTATTAAGAATTTTGACAGGTACTGGATTAAAACAGCTAAGCCGGGTACTGAATGGTTGATGCCTACAAAAGACAGTTCACCTTCAATACCTGCTGTTAATTTAGCGGTTAAATATAATCCTGCTGATAAAATTGAGTTGATCCAAAATGGTAAGCCAGTTAATCCATTGTTTAATTTTGGAACCATTAAGAATAAAGCCTCAACAGTGGCAAGAGTTTATTGGCAAGGCGTGCATCTTCGGGATGGTGTAAATAAATTTGAGTTTATTGTAAAAGATAAGAATGGTGTTGAAAAACAACGGTTGACACGCAACGTGACAGTTTCGGGCGCACCTGTGAGAGCTGAGTTAGTTGAGAAATATTCCAGACTAGTTGCAGACGGTACTTATTCACCAGTGATTGCACTGAGACTTTATGATAAAAATAACTATTTAGTTCGCCCTGGTTCTATTGGGAAATTTGAAGTTAATTCTCCATACATTAGTAAACAGGAAATTGATGCGCTTGATGAAAGTCGTTTAACAGGTCTAGATAGAAAATCACCAGAATATGTAGTCGGTGCTGAAGGTGTTGCGCTGATAGAGCTTGAACCAACAACTGAATCAGGAAATGCAGTCATTAAGTTACCGTTTTCTGGAAATAAAGATTTTGAAATTAACGCCTGGTTACAGCCTGATTTACGCGACTGGATTCTGGTTGGTTTGGCTGAAGGTACGGCTGGTTACAATAAGGTTACCGGTAATCTGCAAAGCCTGAGTGAGTCAGATAATGAAGATGGAGCCTATAGTGATGGCCGTGTTGCTTTCTTCGCAAAAGGCAAAGTTAAAGGTAGTTGGTTAATTACCACATCTTATGATTCTGCGAAGGGTGAGTATGAAACGGATAATCGTGTTAATCAGTTAATTGATCCAAATACTTATTACACTATTTACGGCGATGGAACCAATCAACGCTACGATGCCTCCAGTTCTGAAAAATTATATTTGAAAGTAGAACGTGAACAGTTCTACGCACTTTATGGTGATTTTGATTCCGCTATGAATGTCACAGAGCTATCACGTTTTAGTCGACGCATGACAGGTTTCAAGTCTGAAATGAATGCCGGTGTATTTAGTTATACGGTCTTCGCTGCAGAGAATTTAAATAATTTTATTAAAGATGAAATTCCCGGTGATGGTACTTCTGGTCTGTATCGCTTCAGTAATCAGAATCTTATTATCAACAGCGAGAGAATTATTATTGAAACCAGAGATCGTTTCCGTAGCGAAGTGATAATTGAATCAAGAGCGCTGTCACGTCATATCGACTACGACATTGACTATCAGCTAGGCACGATTTATTTCCGTGAGCCAATTTCAAGTCGAGATAATAACTTTAATCCTGTTTACATAGTTGCAGACTATGAAGTTGAATCACCTATAAAAGGTGGTGTCACAGCAGGTGGACGTGCTGCAGTTAAACTGCTGGATGATGCTCTTGAGATAGGTGCAAGCGCAGTACACGATGCTACTTTTGCGAAAGAAGGTAACTTGCTTGGTGTCGATGCGAATCTGAAAATTTCTGATGAAACAAAACTTAAATTTGAGGCATCGTCTACAGATGGCGACAATGCTGGTGTCGCCGTTTCTGGTAATGCATTGTTAGCCGAAATTGAACACAAGAGCGACGATATTCAGGGTCGTATTTATGCCAAACAACAAGATGCTGAATTTGGTTTGGGTCAGCAGTCCGGTACACAAACAGGTACACGTAAACTCGGTGCTGAAGGTCGTTATAAAATAACCAGGCAAACTTCGGTTGATGCTCTGGCTTACCGTGAAGAGAACTTGAGTACGCAGGCTGTGCGAAATGTCACAGAAGCCAATGTACTTTATGCAGAGGATGCTTATTCATTATCAGCTGGTGCACGTATGGCACGAGATACTGATGGTGCCGGACAGTCACATGATTCTGATTTGTTATTATTGGGTGCAAATACTAAATTGTTTGAAAATAGATTGCGTTTGCGTGCAAACACCGAAACTGCATTGGCTTCA
>JBEQLM010000141.1:0-4613 GCA_040325975.1 Gammaproteobacteria bacterium
CAAAAGGTTATTAACCAATCGGCTTTTCATCCCGTATGACAGGACTTTACATTCCGAAAAACTTCATCGTCCACGCGGCGTCGCTCGGTCAGGGTTTCCCCCATTGCCGAAGCCTCTCGACTGCTGCCTCCCGTAGGAGTCTGGGCCGTGTCTCAGTCCCAGTGTGGCTGGTCGTCCTCTCAGACCAGCTATAGATCGTTGCCTTGGTAGGCCATTACCCCACCAACAAGCTAATCTAACGCGGGCTCATCTAATAGCGCCAGGTCCGAAGATCCCAAGCTTTCCCCCGTAGGGATTATGCGGTATTAATCCAGATTTCTCTGGGCTATCCCCCACTATAAGGCAGATTCCCACGCGTTACGCACCCGTCCGCCACTCGTCAGCGCCTAGCAAGCTAGACCTGTTACCGTTCGACTTGCATGTGTTAAGCATACCGCCAGCGTTCAATCTGAGCCATGATCAAACTCTTCAGTTTAATTCTCAAATTTTATTTCTTTTAGGTGACTTGCTTCTTTGAAAAAACAAGAAACGCTATTGCTAGTTTAAAATCAGAGTACAAGTACCCTTCAATTGCCTAGCTTGTTTCTTGATCTCGCCAACGCAAGCACCCACACAAACTATCTGATCCAAATTGTAAAAGAACAACGAACAACCATATGGCTGAGCGCAGAAGCGGAATTTTAGCAACATTCAGACTTGCTATGCAAGCCCTAAGCGAAAATTAATTTCTAATAAAACTGAAATAAACCTGTGTTCGCTCTGCTGTTTCCCTCAACGAGGTGCGCATTGTACATGAATGAATTCACATTGGAATAGCTATATTAAGAAATATTAATGTTTTTTTACCAGCTATCTCTAAGCTATTGTTTTAACTCCAATAAGCCTTTATGAATCCTTTGAAATAATTCAATAAGTTCCACTTTAATGTCCATTAGAACTTTGAGAGAGACACTTTAGCAGCAGCCCAAAACCGTCAAATATACTCGAAACACTAATCCGTGCATTGCCAACGATTAAGAAACCCTACTAAACGAATAGCAAACTCATTACTTTCTTTATATTTAGCGCTCAAATCAAATGAATCTTTTGACTCTACAACCAATTAAGCCCTAAATTAGACCTTTATTAATGATCCAGGCAAACAATTAACCCATTACCCATCAAATACATCAACATATTAATAATTATTTCTTACACAAGACATGAACACAAACAAAAGACACTATCAAAGCCACTATATAGTGCCACCAATACATAACGCGATTACATGACTAATAAAGAACATTAACAAACAATTATATGCTTATCTCTCATCGCTAAGTACATAAACGTCCTCGCTAAAACATGTATCACACCAAGGTTCAACTCATTATCACCATTAAAAACACGTCCCCACTTACTCACTACAAAAAAACTTGCAACCATCACGGTTTTGGATGTATGGTTATACTCAGCTTGAACTTGATAGTCATAAGACTGTCTTACTATTAAAATTAACTAAAAATTCGATTTCGAGGAAAACTACTATGTCAGACACACGCAAACTGACCATCATTGCAACCAAAGGCACCTTAGACTGGGCTTACCCTCCATACATCCTGGCCAGCACAGCTGCAGCACTTGGCATGGAAGTTTCAATCTTCTTCACGTTCTATGGCTTGAACCTGCTACTGAAAGATACCAGCGCACTGAAAATCACTCCAATGGCCGCACCAGATATGCCTATGAAAATGCCTTTCGGCCCTAAATGGCTGCAGAGCATTGATTTTGGTCCAAAAATCCCTAATGTTATGTGGAACATTCCTTTCATGGATCCCATCTGCACAACACTGATGAAGAAAACTATCAAAAACTGTGGTGTAGCTTCTATTGCTGAACTTCGTGATCTTTGCCAGGAAGCTGAAGTTAAATTTCTGGCTTGCCAAATGACAGTTGACCTGTTCGGTCACAATCCATCTGTATTCATTGATGGTGTTGATTTTGTTGGCGCTGCAACATACTTTGAAGAATCATCTGACGCTACACAGTCATTGTTCATCTAATAAGTATTTCAGTTATATAAAAAAGGCCGCACTCGTTGCGGCCTTTTTTATGAGCAGCACTTACAGCTATCTTTTTACCCGATCTCTGCGTTAAACGACTTTCTCAAATCCTCATGTACAAATTGTACACTCCAGATTTTCTAAAGCCGTTTGCCTTGATCTCAAATAAAAAACTTAGCTGTATGCGCTACTCATTGGCAGTATTCGCTACTCATTGGCAGTATTTTTCAAACCTGATTTAGCTTTCTGCCAATACTCTTCAAGTTCAACAAGTGAACACCCGTCAATAGCACGCCCTTCACCAGCAATAAACTGCTCCATCTGCTGAAAACGCCCAATAAACTTCCGGTTACCCTGACGCAAAGCCTGCTCGGCACTCACACCAAGATGGCGCGACAGGTTCACGCAGGAAAACAGCACATCACCCATCTCATCCATAATACACTCGTGATTGTTTTCTATATCAACTTCCTGCTTTAATTCAGCAATTTCTTCGTTCAGCTTTTCAAACACTGGCGCTAGCTCATCCCAGTCAAAACCGGTATGTGCTGCACGTTTCTGAATTTTTTCTGACCATTTCAAAGCGGGCAGTGATGATGCAATCCCATCCAGTACGCTGGTCATTTCCGCATCAGGCTTTTCCTTATCGCTACGCTCACTGGCTTTTTGTTGCTCCCAGGCAGCTAGCAGCTCATCATCGGTTCCGGCTTTGTCGTCAGCGAAAACATGAGGATGCCGCCGAACCAACTTATCATTGACCGTTTTAACCACATCATCGAAACAAAACTCATTTTGCTCACTGGCCATTTGCGCGTAAAACACTACGTGGAAAAGCAAATCACCCAATTCATCTTTAAGATCGTGCATATCACCACGCTCAATAGCATCGACAACTTCATAAGCCTCTTCGATGGTATACGGCGTAATGCTCGAAAAATCCTGCTTCTGATCCCAGGGACATCCCGATTCGGGGTCACGCAAGGCTCGCATAATTTCCTGCAATCTTTTTATTTCCTGCATATCACCTCACAACGCCATATCAAAATAAAAAAAAGACGAGCATTGCTCGTCTTTTTAAAATCTCACTTATACATACAATCCAGAACTAAAAGGCAAAGCGCACGCCAATATGACCCTCATCATCCAGCTCATGACCTTTTCTGGCATTACCAAAACCATTTCTCAACTTAACTTCAAGCGTACGATATCCTATATAAGCTCTTGCACTTGGTGTGACCTCTAATTCAAGCGCAAGGCGAATTTCGCTCAAACCTTTAAAATCTGAGGCACTGGTTACATCCGGTGCGCCAAAGCCTTCAAGCAATAGTGCAAATGGCATTTTACCCGCAAACACATAACGAACCTGTCCACCAATAGCCAGTACAGCACCATTTTGATTCTCTATAGGAAATTCCAATATGCCCGCATAAACCTTTCCGCCTACACCAAAATGTAAACCCCTAACATCACCATCACTGCCTCCTGAAACCAGGATCGTTCCGGTTGCTAAAAAATCATCCCTGTCATTCCAGAAAATGCCAACCCCCGTATCTGCGCCGCCATAACCAAAAGTGGCATCCTGTGATAAATAGTTCACCTCAGCCATATTACTGCCCAGACGAAAATCAATCGCTGCTGCTGAGGCTGTTGAAAATGGTGCGATAGCTAAAATAAATATTAATGCCTTACGTAACATGAGTTTTCTTATCTCCAAATCAAATATAAAGTCACTGCTTTACTTGTAAAATCTCGTGCGTGAATATTAACATGCCTAAATAATGAAATAGCAGGCTAAAATTGAACACAGTTCACAAATGATAAAGTCACCCCCGTTTCATCCTAAACTGTAAATACAAACCACCGCTTACCTGCCAATGAATCTACCGCTACATAACCTCATCGATAACTTACAAACATTCATGCCCAGGCACTGCGTCTTGCACGAAGCAGAAGATTTAACGCCTTATGAATGCGATGGCTTATCTGCTTACCGCGCCACGCCAATGCTGGTCGTTATTCCTGAAACCATCGAACACATCGAAGCCACACTACGATTATGTGCAGAGCAGAATATTCCGGTGGTCGCACGTGGAGCGGGTACGGGTTTATCCGGCGGAGCTTTACCACTAGAAGATGGAATTCTACTCAGTCTGGCAAAATTCAATCGTATTATAGAAATAGACCCTGACAATCAGACAGCACGCATCCAGCCCGGCGTTCGTAATTTGGCAATTTCAGAAGCGGCAGCAAAATACAGTCTGTATTACGCCCCCGACCCCTCATCTCAAATCGCCTGCTCTATTGGCGGCAACGTGGCGGAGAACTCCGGTGGCGTTCATTGTCTGAAATACGGCCTCACCGTACACAATATAATGAAACTTGAAATCATTACCATGGACGGCGAACATCTGACCATCGGCAGCGATGCGCTCGACACCCCCGGCTATGATCTGCTGGCATTAATGACTGGCTCCGAAGGCTTACTCGGCATCATCACCGAAATCACCGTCAAATTATTACCCAAACAAACAGCAACCAAAGTCATACTGGCGGCCTTTGATGATGTTGCCA
>JBEQLM010000142.1:0-4587 GCA_040325975.1 Gammaproteobacteria bacterium
CTGAAGTGATGGTTTCATGCCCTACTTATGCTGCCTCGTTAGAGTTTTTTGGCGCTGCAAGCTGGATACGATCGGAATTATTTGTAATCTGGATACGGTGCTGTAGGGAGGTTGTGGTTGTTGATTGAAACTCATACATGTTTTATAGCTGAAAATTATGTCCAAGGTAAACATCTCGCACCTGTTGATTGGATAATATTTCCTCGGCATTGCCCTTAGCAATAATTTTACCGTCACTCAGAATGTAGGCGTGCTGGCAAATTCCTAATGTCTCACGAACATTGTGATCGGTAATCAGTACACCAATCTTGCGCTCAATCAAGTGTTCGATGATTTTCTGTATTTCGATGACCGAAATCGGATCTACACCGGCAAAAGGTTCATCGAGCAATATAAAAGAGGGTTGAGAGGCCAGAGCTCGTGCAATTTCAACGCGACGTCGTTCGCCACCAGACAGGCTCATGCCTGTTGATTCCCGGATATGCTGGATTTGAAGGTCTTCCAGTAATGATTCAAGAAGTTGATTTTGTGCCTCTTTATCGAGAGCTTGATTGTGCTCTAGAATAGCCTTGATATTGTCTTCGACGGTCAGTTTTCGGAATACTGAGGCT
Source organism: Gammaproteobacteria bacterium (assembly GCA_040325975.1). Lineage (GTDB taxonomy): Bacteria > Pseudomonadota > Gammaproteobacteria > SZUA-229 > SZUA-229 > LH-M37. The sequence goes on from JBEQLM010000142.1 coordinate 612, forward strand.
TCCTGTGGCAGATAACCGATGCCCTTACGCGCCCGGGCATGCACGGGCAGATCGGTAATATCCTGGTCATCCAGGAAGATTTGGCCGCTATCAGCGGGAACCAGTCCAACCACCATATAAAAGCTGGTTGTTTTGCCTGCGCCATTGGGGCCTAGCAGTCCGACCACTTCTCCACTTTTTACTTCAATTGAGACATCATTAACCACGGTTCTGGTTTTGAAACTTTTGATTAAATTTTTTGCGCGAAGTATCGACACTATGGCTTCTCTGTATTGGCTGGAGCGGTAGTATCGTCTTTTTTCGGTGTCAGTGTGATATTGACACGCCCACCTTGTTGATTTTTTTTGTTATTACCAGCAATCACGATTTTATTTTTGGTGTCATAGACGATGCGCTGGCTTTCTATGGTGTGGTCGGGTTGTTGCAGACGGGCATCAACCGTCATCACTAGTTGATGTTGACCAGCAAGGTACTGCATGTGCTGGCTGGTCGCATGAATTTTATTTTTGCTGTCTTCATCTTGAATGTATTGAGCAGGCTGACCATCAATGTTTATCTGTTGAATTTTATCCTGTTGGCGTTTGATGATCACTTTATCGCCATTCAGTTTAATGCTGCCCTGGCTGATTTTGACATCCCCCTTATAAGTACTGCTACCTGTTTCCATATCAAACTTCATGTAATTCGCCTGAACATGAACGTCCTCTCCTGACTCACTGGTGACGGTTAGTCCTGCAGACGCGTATATCATTAATGCCAATATGAGCCAATGACGTGAAGCGAGCTTGATCCTATTGAGTCTGAACATAGTTTCCTTTAACGCTGTTGAGTAGCTCGATTTGTCCAGTGGCATTATTCAGTATCATACCTTCAGATTGTAGATTAAATCCCTGCTGAATAATGCTCACTGCTTGTGTACTTTTTGCGATTTGTTGGCGGGTATCAATTTCCAGCTGTTCTGTTTCAAGTCGTATCGGTAGTTGTTTATCCTGTTGCAGTAAAACAACTTCACCACGAAGTACGATGCGCTCATTCATATCATTAATTTCACCAGTGTTAGCGCTAATCATCCAGCGGTGATCGCCTTGAATTAATTGTATATCAGGTTTGTCTATGATGGCGTATTCACTGTCATTATAGTGTTCGAGTAATTTAGCTTTCAGAGTGTAAGCCGGTTTGCCGTCAACATCCATGGCAGTGATGGTGAAATCACGGATGAATACATCAACATAGTGCGGGTCACTACTTTCCAGATTGTCGATGGCCTTTTCGTTTTCCCAGGTTTGTGATCCCAGGAAAATTAGTGCAGCAATAAGTGATAAGAAAAACAGGCGTTTCACTAAATTATTTAATCCGCAGTATAGAGATAAGACTCGAGTTTGTCGGCCAGTGTGCCCTGTGCTTCGAGAATGAATTCACAAACATCACGCACCGCGCCACAGCCACCATTTCGAGGTGCGATCCAGTGGGAGTGCTGTTTCACGAAGGGGTGAGCATCCTGTACGGCGATGGCAAAACCGACGCGAGACATTACCGGCAGGTCAACGACGTCATCACCGACGTAGGCGATTTGATCAATCGTGAGATCGATTTTTTTCATCAAATCTTCAAAAGCAGGGGTTTTATCGCGGTAACCCTGATAGACCAGCTCAATGCCAAGGTCCTTCATGCGGTGCGCCACCAAATTGGATTTGCGACCGGTGATGATGGCGGCCTTAACGCCGCATTCCTGCAGCATGCGCATGCCGTGGCCATCTTTGGAGTTGAAGGCTTTGTATTCCTGACCATCGTCACCCATGAACAGGCTGCTGTCGGTCATCACGCCATCGACATCAAAAATAACCAGTTTTATATTTTTTGCTTTTTCAATAATGTCCTGCACGAACAACTCCTATTTTTAAATTGCTTTTACTCAGACAACGCCAGCACGTAAAAGGTCGTGCATATTGAGTGCGCCAATGAGTTTATTGTTTTTATCGGTGACCAGAATGCCGTTGATATTGAAATCATCCATGAGTTTAAGTGCTTCGACGGCAAGATCGTGTTCATCTGCAGTTTTGCAATTAGCGGTCATCACTGCTTCGATGGACGCGGTATGAATGTCGATATTTTTATCCAGCGAACGACGTAGATCGCCATCTGTATAAATGCCTAGCAGTTGGTCCTTATCATCGACGATAGCGGTCATGCCTAGACCTTTACTGGTCATTTCCAGCAGTGCTTCCGAAACCGTGGCCTGTTTGCTTACCTTAGGTGTTTTGTCATCTTTATGCATGATGTCGCTAACGTGGCACAACAGGCGACGACCCAAACTACCGCCGGGGTGTGACAGTGCAAAATCTTCCGGCGTGAAACCACGCGCCTGTAACAGCGCAACTGCCAATGCATCGCCCATAACCAGTGAAACCGTGGTGCTCGATGTCGGTGCCAGTCCGTGAGGACAGGCTTCCTGGGCAACACTCACATCCAGATTAACATCGGCGACGGTGGCCAGTGGTGATTTGGCATTACCGGTCAGCGCGATTAGCGGTACACCGAATCGCTTGATGATGGGAATAATGGTTAATATTTCTGTGGTATTGCCTGAATTAGACAGGGCGATAACCACGTCTTTGGCGGTGATCATACCGAGATCGCCATGGCTAGCTTCGCCGGGATGAACGAAAAAAGCCGGGCTGCCAGTGCTGGCTAGAGTAGCTGCAATTTTTCCACCGATGTGTCCCGATTTGCCCATGCCGGTGACCACAATACGGCCTTCGCAGGCGAGCATGAGTTCACAGGCCTTGTCGAAGTCGTCATTAATACGAGATTTCAAAGCCTCGACAGCGGCTAACTCGGTGTTGATGACCGCGAGCCCCAGTTCTTTGAAGTTAGCGTTTTCTAAATCAGTGATTGGCATATTTGAGTGTTAGTGTGTTGTTTTTATTTACTTAAGTGTTGCGGTATAAAGTGGCTGTTAGCTTATCACCGTAAAATATAACAGGGCTTGATAGCCGCAAAAAGCGGATAAAAGTATGCCGCCTTCAATTCGATTGATGCGTCCCGGGCCTCTGAGTCCATAAGCCATAATAAACAGTGTAATGGTCAGGGTAAAGACTATAGGGATATCACGTTCCAGAATACCTTCAACCAGTGGTGCCGGGGCTAATAGACCAGGTATGGCCAATACGCCCAGAGTGTTGAATAAATTGGAACCGACGATGTTGCCAATGGCGATATCGTGTTCATTTTTTAGTGCACCGGCAATGGTTGCCGCCAGTTCGGGCAGGCTGGTGCCGATAGCAATAATGGTCAGGCCAATCACCAGTTCGCTGACCCCCATATCAGTGGCTATATTAACCGCGCCCCAGACTAGTAGCTTGGAACTGGCGATAAGCAAGATCAAACCTGCAATCAACCAGAATATAGCTTTGGGCATTGGCACGCCGACGGGTATTTCATCGTCGAATTCGTCTTCCATGGTGTCATGATTACGTTCGTTGAGTGCCTGTCGGGTAATCCACCACATAACCAGGGCCAATGAGCCAAATAGTAGTATGCCATCGGTGAACGACAGCACGCCATCGATCAATAAAACCAGTGCTAGCAACATGGCGACGATGAGCAGGGGCAGTTCTTTTTTCAGAATACGTGAATGCACGTTCAGAGGGATGATTAGCGCCGCCGCACCCAGTACCAGCGCGATGTTGGTGATATTCGAGCCAATGGCGTTACCAATGGCCATGGCCGGGCTACCATCGAGAGAAGCAAAGCTGGCGACCAGCATTTCTGGCGCTGAAGTACCAAAACCAACGATGGTTAAACCGATCACCAGTGGTGAGATGCACATGTTTCTGGCGGCCGCGGCAGCACCAAAAATAAAGCGATCGGCACTCCAGATCAGCAGTACAAAACCGGCAATAATGGCAAGGCTGTTAGTAATAAGGCTTTCGGCTGGCATAAAGAGTTTCTTTTTTGTGGGCGGTGAAGATTACGC
>JBEQLM010000143.1:0-4557 GCA_040325975.1 Gammaproteobacteria bacterium
CTCTGGTTTCAGGTATTTTGCTCAAGGCAGTCGCATGAGAAACAATCTCAGAGTTAATTGCCCAGCTCTTTGCTAGTGATTTCTCTTCGTTAACCCATAAAAGCAGGCCCTGTTCAGTTGCCTCAACAACAGTGTGTAAGGAGTTACTGATATCAGCCTTAATTTGCTTTTCAATATACTGGGAAATGAAATATGGAATAACAATCGACAATGCCAGCACCAGTGCAAGCATAATATTAAGGCGAACATTATCTTTAAATAAATTCATCGTATGCTATATCATGTCTCACAGAGCTATATGTCCAATAATAGACGAATTTTCAAGATAAGGTGAAGTGTGGATATAGGTATTATCGGCATAGGTCTGATGGGGCAGGTGTTTGTGGATTGCTATCAGAGAGCATTGAGGTCGTAATAGTTAAAGGGGTCAGACCCCTTTAATTACTTTACTAGGTATTAGTTAATTTTTTATTTGCGGAATTGCATAACTTAACGAATTGAGATCAGACACCTTTACCATCTGACCCGGGTTATTTAAATCATAAATCAATCGAGTCTGGCCCCATTGATCTTATCACTCGACTTAATTTGATGTTGTTTGAATCCAGCTCATTACCAATTCAGTTATTTGTTTATCTTTCAGATTTTCACGCTTCAGTGACTGCCAGGTAGTAAACCGTAGGCCATGTCGAAGTGTGACTGAGAGTTGTTGTTTTCTTTTGCCTGTACGTTTCCATGACTTTAGTAGAGTGTCACGCACCTGATCTATGTACGCCTCGAAATTCCCCATCGGTATTTGAAGGGCGACAATATCCCCTGCATCACGGTAAGCACCTGTCCACATCGTTTCGGTCTGACTGTAATATTGATAAAACGCCAGTAACGCAGCGTAGGTCTTCTCATCCGCAGACTCAAAGCCTGCCCAGTCATTCAAATCTGGCGGCTGATTCTGTGACAACCAATGTGAAGTACAGGCCTGAAACAGGCTGACATCATCAGGAAAGTAGCGATAAACCGTCACTCGTTGCACACCCGCCTTTTCAGCGATAGCTTTTATGCTGGTCTTTGCCGGCCCGAGTTCCTCATGCAGGGCTACCGTGGCCTCGACAATACGCTCCCGTGTCTGCTCCTGCTGTTCAGCTCGTATAGTCTTAGAGTACTTGCGCTTCTTCATATTCAGTAAACATACCTGTTTATTCAATGCTTGACAAGATATTTAGTGCGGCGTAGGATAATTTCGGTGAACATCAATGTTCACTCAAAATAACAGCCTGAGGTCGAGCGTTACCGGTCAAAGACATAACCCATAGTTAAAGGAGATAAAATATGAATGTGCCAACAATGTTTGAATCAAAAAATAGTGCGCCCGACATCATCTCGTTGGTGTCATATATTCCCATACCTGGTTATGGCGTGTTACCCGTCAACGCTTTTGTCATCAAAGCCAAACAACCTGTACTGGTGGATACCGGCATGGCAGCAGTGCGGGCAGACTTTATGCGTGAGTTGAGAGCCGCGATCGATCCAAAGGAGTTATGCTGGATCTGGATCACACATGCCGATATGGATCATCTAGGCAATCTTGAAGCAGTACTCGCCGAAGCCCCCAATGCCCGCATAGTCACCACCTATGTCGGCATGGCAAAAATGGGCTTACATGGCCTGCCACTGGATCGCATCTATCTGTTAAACCCCGGACAATTGCTGGATGTTGGCGACCGCAAACTACTTGCAGTGAAACCACCCACCTATGATGCGCCTGAAACAACAGGCCTGTTTGATATAAAAACCAGCACATTGATCAGTGCTGACAGCTTTGGAGCCTTACTGGAAAAACCGATAGAAAATGCGGCCGAACTTGATCAAAAAAATCTTCAAGAATGCAGCAATCTCTGGGCATCACTGGATGCGCCCTGGCTGGCCATGGTCGATCACGATAAATTTGGCAAAAGCTTAACAGCGATAGCAGAGCTAAACGCCAACATCATACTGAGTTCGCATTTACCACCGGCAGAAAACATGAGCAAAACTTTGTTGGATATTCTTGCCGATGCCTATAAGGCTCCAACATTTGTTGGCCCAGACCAACAGGCGTTAGAAAAAATGATGGCGGCATAGCCGTTTGGATAATCGGGGTCGTTAAAGGGGGCTGACCCCTTTTATTGCATTATTCATCACATCCTACGGTACTCATTACATTACACCTAACCCATTTCACTTTATAACTGCCGCCATTAACAGGAATACCGCATGACTCAGAAAAATTCTCCCGCGGCAGTAGAGCTGGCCCAGCGGCGAACTGCAGGTAAAACAGGCCCATTATTAATTAATGAATTACGCCCACGCACATTCGCTGAGGCCTTTAGTCTGCAGCAGAAGGTTGGAGAAGTTTTTGCGGCAGTGACGGCAAGCGAGGTGGCGGGATGGAAGTGCGCATTACCCAATGACGATAAAAAAATTATCGCTGCACTGTATGCCTCAACGATACAACATCAACTGCCCCAGCCCCCCGCTTTGTGCAAGCTTTACCCTAACAACGATGGCCTTGCCGTGGTTGAGCCGGAACTGGCGTTTGAACTAAAACACGATTTATCACCCAGAACTACGCCTTATAGTGAAACAGAAATAGATGCCGCGATTGCGACAACCCGACTTGCACTAGAGCTTATTCAAAGTCGTTATGATTCACCAGAACAAGCGACTTTTTTTGATGCATTAGGCGATGGTTTGCTTAACCAGGGGGTTTGGTTAGGCCCCGAGTTAGCTGAAAACACAGCGCATAATCTGGCTGAGTTTTTATTAACGATTCAATACGCCGATGGCCAATTAGAAACCAAACCAGCCAAACATCCCAATGGCAACCCACGCGCGGGACTTTACTGGTTGGTTAATTTTTTATCTGCACAAGACATTGGCATGCGCAAAGCACAACAGATAATTACCGGGTCTTATGCAGGAGTGCTCAAGCTTCCCTTCGGGCAAGTTATCAACTTACGTTATGGTGACCTTGGAGAATTTTCGATTAGCTTTGAAAAGAAATAAATTTTTTTTGAAGTAAACAGGGACGGAACATAGTATTCGGTAATATTAGAAACAATTGTGATCTGATCTCGGTTTTTTTTGAATAATGCGGTTCGTGCCTCACCACAGCCTACGTGGCAGTAGTAAGAAAAGTGACTCGCCGAGAGAACGAAAAACATCGGCAGAATTTAACTCGTCGTAAATACATTGTCACCGTTTAAACAGCCAGTTCGAGCGATAAAACTATTTTTCTATTTTTATCGTCAGCACATCACAGGGCATGGCATGTAACACGGCATTGGCAGTAGATCCCAAAAGCAGGCTTAAGCCATGTCGTCCATGTGAGCCAAGTACGACCAGATCACACTGGTGCTGTTCGACGTATTGAGAGATCACCAGTTTTGGCGTGCCAATTTCAACTTCGAGCGTTACGTTTTTCAGCGCGTGGTTTTTGGCAAATTGTTTCAACTTGTCTCGAGCGTGTTCGAGCATCACCTTTTCTTCTTCAGCCCGATTCGTATTCATCAGATAATAGTTGGGATAATCGATCGGTGGTAGATATTCCACCACATGAAGCAGGCTGATTCTGGTTTTATTGTCTCGGGCCAAATTAAGGGCTTTGCTTAGAACATGATCAGCCGTCGCCGAAAAATCGATGGCAACCAGAATATGGCTATAACGGCTCATTTTTTAACACCCTCTAATAATCTGTATGTACATAGCAATACATATCGCATGTCTATTATCCTCGTTTTGGAGTGTCCGTCAAATTAGGGGAAGTCCAGACTTCAATTAATCATTTATCTTTAAAGCCGCTCCACCATCCATTGCCATTTACTTAGTATCTCTGCGCATTTCGTCCTGTGCCCCTTTTGAGCGATCACGTTGTGAATCGGGATCGCCGTATGGGTTATAGCTTGAGCAGGCGACCAGCGTTAGCGCTGTGAGTATTAGCATAAAACCAGTTTTGAGGATGTTGTTCATAGTTGTTAACCTATTTTTTTGCTGGGTTATTCACTGTCATTTGAAGGGTGGTTAGTTTATTAAACGTGAAAGTAATTATCACGCCAATACCTGGAAGATAGCAAGGATGATGTGGTTATTACGAATTACATCCATGTAATTCGCCCTGCGGGCCAGCCATAAAGCAGCTGTTCAAATTTGTTCCTGACAAATTTGTGACCCTGGTTTTGATTTGTTCTCCTCTGCAACAATTGTGATCTGACCTCGGTTTTACCGATTGTGATCGAACCCCGGTTTTTTCAGAGTTAGCAGAGAAAAACCTGGATTAGTATATTAGAAACAATTGCTCTCTGGACTTCCCCTATTATTAAAAATCACTCAGTCAAGGGATATTTATAATAACGTTCATTAAGATACTGCAGAACATCCTGCTTTTCTAAGTCACTCCAATTTAGATTAAGCCAGTCTGCACGTTGATTGACCCAGTTACCCACTTCTTTATAGTTTGTTGCCTTACGTTTGGCACGTATGTAAACCGTGCTTTCGTGACAAGCTGTACAATGGTTTTCATAG
>JBEQLM010000144.1:0-4556 GCA_040325975.1 Gammaproteobacteria bacterium
GGCATAAGGCGGGAACCTCCGTTTCAACTAGATTTTGATCAACATCCCATTCGATGTTAAGACGTTCATCCAGACGCAGGCTTTCGATATCGAGATAGCTTTTGGTGAGTTCGAGCTCATCATTCAAGGTATTGGTATTTTGTTCGCGCAAACTGGCGCGAAAGAGGTCTGATAAATCGACAACGGCTTTTTCAGCTTTTTCCGGACTAAAGCTAATAAGGCTGGCAATGGTATTCATGCTGTTGAATAAAAAATGAGGTCGGATGCGGGCGCGTAGCGCTTGTATTTCGGCTTTGGAATGAGCCTGTATGTGTACTTTCCATTGCTGCTGTACATAGAAATAGCGCAATAACACAGCATAAATAACCGCACTGATCAGCATAATACGAGCCAGAAAATAATCCCCCAGGGGTGAAGTCAGGTTATCAAGCATCAATTGATTATTAATGGCGATAATAATCAGGCAGAAAGCAAGGCTGACGGACATCATTAAAATAAAGCTAAAAAGAATACCTGCCTGGCATGGTAAAGCATTGAGCCAGTGTCGAGCTTTGCAGAGTACAGCGGCGTTGAGTAGGCCAATCCATAACATAAGCATCGAAATAAAGGCGAGTTGATCCCAGAAATTAATGGTGGCAGGGGCTGAAGTAAGCACCAGCGCCATAAGCTCAACCAGTAAAATCAACATGAAAATAACATTCACGTCACAGAAGTTGGGTAGGAATCCAGTATCACTGAGATCAAGATCGATAAAAGATAGTTTATTTTTCATATCTATTAGAAATAGTTGAGCAGCGGCAGATTGCAAGTGAAAAGCCACGTTGATTCATAAAGTTACGGCTGAGGGCGGATTTCGGCTTTGTATCCCTGATATAATCCTAGTTTAAGTCGTTCGAGCATCATTGTCTCGGACAAAACAAATTAGACATAGAACCGTGTTATGAGTACAGAAGACCAGAAAAAAACAGCCAAAGTAAACCAGTCCTGGGGTGGACGATTCAGTGAGTCAACTGATGCCTTTGTTCAGGCATTTACTGCCTCGGTGGAATTTGACCGGAGAATGTATCGGCAGGATATCGAAGGTTCGCGTGCACATGCCCGCATGTTGAATAAAGTAGCCGTGTTGTCGGATGATGATTTGTCCGTGATTCTCAAAGGCCTAGATCAGGTCGAGCAAGAAATCGAAGCCGGTGAATTTGAGTGGTCGATAGCGCTTGAAGATGTACACATGAATATAGAGGCTCGTTTGACCGCCATCATTGGTGATGCGGGCAAACGCTTGCATACCGGCCGCTCGCGAAATGATCAGGTGGCGACTGATATTCGCCTATATCTGCGTGAGCAAATTGAATATGTGATCAATGAAGCGAAAAGATTGCAGCAGGGTTTGTTGGGGCTGGCGGAAAAAGAAGCCGATACCATCATGCCGGGCTTTACTCATCTGCAGGTAGCGCAGCCAGTGACTTTTGGCCACCATATGCTGGCCTGGTTTGAAATGATTGCGCGCGATGTTTCACGTTATGAAGATTGCCGTGAGCGCATGAATATCTGTCCATTGGGCGCGGCCGCGTTAGCTGGAACCAGCTACCCGATCGATAGAGAGTTCACCGCCAAAGAGCTGGGCTTTAATGCACCTGCCGCCAATTCTCTGGATGCTGTCAGTGATCGTGATTTTGCTATCGAATTTTGTTCTGCCTCCGCCATGTTGATGACACATATGTCACGTATGTCGGAGGAGCTGGTGATCTGGTCTTCAGCGCAGTTTAATTTTATCGATTTGCCGGATCGTTTTTGTACTGGTTCGTCGATCATGCCACAGAAGAAAAATCCCGATGTGCCCGAGCTGGTAAGAGGAAAGACTGGGCGGGTGAATGGCAATCTGGTCAGCTTGCTGACATTGATGAAATCTCAGCCTTTGGCCTATAACAAGGATAATCAGGAAGACAAGGAGCCCATATTCGATACACTGGATACGGTGATGGGTTCATTGCGTGCCTTTGCCGATATGATTCCGGCCATTGAGTGCAAGCATGCCAATATGTATGCGGCAGCGAAACAGGGTTTTTCCACCGCGACGGATCTCGCTGATTACCTGGTTCGAAAAGGCTTAGCCTTCCGTGATGCTCACGAAGTGGTGGGTAGTGCCGTTGCCATAGCGCTAGAAAAAGAACTGGATCTCAGTGAATTAAGTCTGCAAGAATTGCAGAGTTTCTCAACAATGGTTGGCGAAGACGTTTTTGATGTGCTGACCCTGGAAGGATCAGTCGCTTCACGTAATCATATCGGTGGTACAGCGCCAGAGCAGGTACGCAAGGCCGTTAATGAGGCCAGAAAACGAGTTTAGTTTTAAAACTAGAAAATTAATTCAGGGCTTTCAGCTCTTCCTCAAAAAATTCAAGCACTTCAGCGAGCTCCTCGTTTAGTTGGCCGCTGAGTTCACTGGCACCATCAGTATTTCCAGCACGACCTATCATTTCGATACTTTCACATGTAGAGGCAAGACCCAAAGCGCCAAGGCTGTTACAGGAGCTTTTCATACGATGAGATATACTAAAAAGCTGGTCTGGTTCATTCGCAACAATAGCCTTATTCAAATCGTTGAGTAGGTCAGGCATATAATCGATAAAGGTTTTGAGTAATTCAGGAAGAACTTCTTCCATAATTTCCTTCATTTCTGAGTAGGCGCGGAGATCTAAAAGGTTTTTTGGCATAAAAGACTCGAAACTGTTGGTTAATAATTATTTGTTAAGGTGCGGACTCATGTCGCCAACGACCACGGCTTCAGGAACGTGTAGTTTTAAAGAAGCGGCAATGTCGGCGAAGAGACCAGGCTGGGCTTTAAAAGAAACCCACAAAGTATTTAGTTTCATATCGACGTTAACGAACAATACTAAATGTTTGTATTGCCTGAGTGCAACTTCAATTTCAGAAAGGGTATTCTGAATATAGTGTTTGGGCTTGGCTTTAAGTTTTGGAATAATCATCAACAGATCGCTAACACGATTGCCATCCTCATCGCGGGTGGGTGCGATTTTCCAGAGAGGTTCAGCAGGTGTAATGCCTAAGCTTATAGTGAGGTCTTTATCTTTCATATAGAGTCGCAAAAAGACGATGTAGTACAGATACTAGCATGTGACCGGAAAAAATCTTTAGGATTTATCTACCAAGATTTTGAATTAGCCATTCGCGAATATCCAGAATTTCTTCAGCACAAACACTGTGAGGCATGGTGTAAGCATGCCATTTTATGCCATACCCGGATTTTTCCAGACGTTGGCGACTTAAGTCTCCAAAATCAGGATCGACCACATCGTCCTGCAGGCCATGTGCCATAAATATATCGATGTTCTGATTGACTTTATTCTGCAAGTCACAGCAATGAGGTAAATAGGTGGAGAGCGCCATAATACCGGCCAGCGGCGAAGGATAATTGAGTGCACAATGCAGGGCGATAGCTCCCCCCTGTGAAAAACCCGCCAGAATAATCCGATCCGAAGCGATACCGAGTGATTCCTGTTGTTGGCAAAGAGCTCGAATAGCCGCGCTGGACTCATTAATACCGGCCTCATCTTCATCATTATCGATATTCATGCTGGTGAGGTCGTACCAACCTGGCATGTGGTAACCCTGATTAATGGTAATGGGGCGAACCGGCGCATGAGGGAAAATAAAACGGATAGAAATTTCGGCGGGCAACTGTAATTGCGGCACAATACCAGCAAAATCGTTGCCATCAGCGCCCAGGCCATGCAGCCAGATTACTGCTGCATCAGGGTTTGTGCCCGTTTCAAGTTGGATAGCATCAAGTTCAAGCATAAGTGGCTACGGTTCCAGTAAGGGTTAATGAAGATATAAATAGCAGTTAACACAGAAACATTTTCAACTAAGGGTTTCTGTGCAGGCGTAATATTGCAATAATCCAACCTTTAATACAAAACTCGAAGAATACGATGAATCGCTTATTAATGCCTGTAATGTTAATGCTGCTTATTTCCGCATGTGGAAAAACCGGTGCCCTGTATTTACCGGATGTAGAGAAGGCTGCTGATGAGGCTAAAACATCCATGGCAAACCCGGTGATCAATAATCAGGAGATAGATCGTGGATCACTTTAAATATCGAGATGGCCGTTTGTTTGCGGAAGATGTTGATCTCGAGGCGAGCATCGCCGAATGGGGATCGCCCTGTTATGTTTATTCACGGGCAACACTGGAGCTGCACTGGAAAGCCTTTGATGATGCCTTGCAAGGTCATCCGCATCTGGTGTGTTACGCAGTAAAAGCGAATTCCAATCTGGCAGTATTAAATGTGCTAGCCAGATTGGGTTCGGGTTTTGATATCGTTTCAGTGGGTGAGCTGGAACGTGTTTTGCGTGCTGGCGGCGCTGCCGATAAAATCGTTTTTTCCGGCGTAGGCAAAAGAAAAGATGAAATCGAACGAGCCATGGATGTGGGTATTCGATGTTTTAATGTTGAATCCGAAGCCGAGCTGGAAGTTATCGCTAGCATTGCTGCGCAAAAAAATATCAAAGCACCGGTTTCGTTGAGAGTGAACCC
>JBEQLM010000145.1:0-4548 GCA_040325975.1 Gammaproteobacteria bacterium
GCGCCGAAATAAACCGATGGCAGGAAAAGATGTCGGTTCAGAGTCTGTGTTATTCATTATTTTATATTAAATTCTTTTTGTATTAATGTATGTCTGGTTGTATATTGTATGTCAAATGCGCTTGTAATTGTGATGCAAAACGAAAAGCGAATGAAAACTTGATGATTAATTTAGCAATATAAGGTGATTTATGAAGGTAATTAAAAGTGGATTTTGTGCAGTAGCATTAGTGCTAAGTTCTCAGTCAGTAATGGCAGCGCCTTTTGCCTACGAGGCACGATCTTTAGGTATGGGTAATATTGGTGTGGCCACAGCAGATATTGCCACCGCACCTTTTATGAACCCGGCCATGCTTTCTTTTCAAAAAAGCGACGATGATTTTTCTTTGTTGTTAGCCGCGGGCGCATTTTTTAGCGATAACAATGGCATGATCGATAATATTGATCAGTTTCAGGTGGTTAGTGCTGCTTATGACGCAGCTGTTATTGCTAATGATATTCCTGCGCAGTTAGCTGCAGCAACTGATATGTTGGCTATTACCCAGCAACTTGATGGTAAAGCATTAGCCCCTGAAGCAACAGCAGGTGTTGTCATCGGCATGGCCGGTGAAGTTTATTCAATGGCAGTGAGCGCGCGTTCTGATGTGATTATTGCCGGTGGTTTGACTAATGTAGCAATTAATATAGTGGACGTAGTTGATCCAGCGTTTAATGTCTTGACCATTGCGGGTGTTAAAACCAGTGAAGTCGGTCTGTCTATTGCGCGCAGTTTTGAGATCATGGATAGCAAAATATCCATTGGTGTAACACCAAAAACGGTTAATGTTGAAGCATTGAGCCATTCTGAATCCATTACCACTTCAAATACAGACGCAAGCAGTCTGCTTGATCAAGGTGTGCAGGATCTCGGTGACTTTACCACTATGGATCTTGGTATCGTTATTGGTCTGACAAACCATATTCAATTAGGTGTCATGGCTAAAAATTTGATTGAAGAAGAAATGACCTTTCTGACGACAACAGGTGGTATTGCTACCGTAACATTTGACACACAGTTAAAGGCCGGTCTTGCTTATAGTAATGAATTTATCACGATTGGTGCCGATCTTGATTTGACCGAGAACGCTTCGATCATTTCGGGTGGTCTGTCTGGTGGCTTAATAAAAAAGAACATGTCGCTTGGAATGGAAATTGATGTTTTTGATATTGCGCAACTGCGTGTTGGTATGGTGAAAAATGTCGCTAATGGTATTTCAGTTGAAGCACAACAACCTTTGTATACAGCCGGCGTTGGTCTTTGGTTAGGTTTTAATCTCGATATTGCAGCAATAAAAGGTGAAGGTGATTCAGCAGGTGCTTTTGTACAGGCTGGATTTAAGTTTTAATTTTTTAAATAGGGGTGTTTTTTGTAAAAAATATTTTGTAGGCCTTGTTTTTTTATGAAAAAAAGCATTTAAAATTAAAAAAACATTTGCTAATTTAAAATTTAGTTTTATACTCCAAATGTTAATTGACCAAAGAGGATGCAATAATGGCAAAAGCAAAAGCTAAAAGTAAGAAAAAAACAACCGCAAAACGTGCGGTGAAAAAGAAAGTAACCAAACTTAAAGTAGCTAAGAAGAAAGTAGCTAAGAAAAAAGTAACTAAAAAGAAAGTAGCTAAGAAAAAAACATCAAATGTAGCAGCTAAAAAAGCCGCAGCAGCCAAGAAAAAAGCCGCAGCAGCCAAGAAAAAAGTCGCAGCAGCTAAGAAAAAAGCCGCAGCAGCTAAGAAAAAAATCGCGGCAGCTAAGAAAAAAGCCATAGTAGCTAAGAAAAAAGCTTTAGCGGCAGCCAGAGCAGAAGTTGCAGCTGCTAAGAAGCGTAAGGAAGCAATTGTGAAGGCGGCAAAGAGAAAAGAAGCCGCGATAGCGGCATTTGTTGCGCAATGGACCAAGAAAGAAAATGCTAAGTTAGAAAAAGCCAACAAGGCTAAAGCTAAGAAAGACGCAGCTAAAGCCAGGAAAGCCGAAGCTAGAGCAAGGAAATCCGCAGCTAAAAAAGGTAAAAAACGTCGTACTAAGAAGAAATAAGACGTAAACGTTTAAGCTGGAAAGCTTATTGAAGGGGTATTTGTCATTGACGAATACCCCTTTTTTATTGTTCATATATATGAAGATTTTTGTTAGGTGTTATGGCTAAAGCTGATCAAATACCACTAGATGAACAGAAGTTGCTGGAACACTTCATCGACCATTTGTGGATGGAGAATGCGCTCAGTGAAAATACATTAGCGGCATATCGGAATGATTTGGCTGGTTTTTCACTGTGGCTGAGTCAGCAAGGCAAGGTATTTTGTACGGCTGATACACTTTCTATTCAAGATTATTTAAATCAACAGCATCAATCTGGTAAAAAAACACGTTCGGCGGCCAGATTGTTGTCATCATTGCGTCGCTTTTACAGTTTTTTGTTACGTGAGCATCGAATTCAGGAAAATCCGACCAAATTACTGGAATCTCCCAAAGCTGAGCAGTCATTACCTTCTACGCTAAACGAAAATCAGGTTGAACAATTATTAAATGCACCGGATATTTCAGATGATCTTGGCTTGCGAGATCGAGCTATGTTGGAATTACTTTATGCCACAGGCTTACGTGTCAGCGAGTTGGTCAATTTACAATTGTCACAACTATCTCTGGAACCGGGTGTGATTCGGGTGATTGGTAAGGGGGATAAAGAACGCCTGGTCCCTGTCGGTGAAATTGCTTTGGAATGGATTACTCGTTATTTAAAACAAGCTCGCCCCATGTTGTTGCCAGTACATTCTAAACCCACCAATGCCATTTTTGTGACCAGGCGTGGGCAGGCAATGAGTCGTCAGGCGTTTTGGTACATGATTAAACGAAATGGTACGAAAGCGGGTATCGATGCGAAAAAACTGTCGCCACATACATTACGCCATGCTTTTGCTACACATTTGCTTAATCATGGTGCAGATTTACGTGTCGTGCAGATGTTACTCGGTCACAGCGATATCTCGACAACTCAAATATACACCCATGTGGCGGATCAACGCTTGCAGGATTTGTATCATCAGCATCATCCTCGTGCCTAATAAACAATACTCATTGATGATGGAATTATCTATAATGTGGACTGTCTAGAGATTCAAGTTAACAAGAGTATTTATATCATGCCTTTATTTATATCCGTATTCCGCCGTTTTATGCTGCCACTTTTCCTTGTGGTAGGCGCTACCCCAGCTTTTTCGGCTGATGATGGTGTTGCCTCGCTAAAAAAAGCATTAGCAAAAAATTTGCCCAACATAGAAATCAGTCAAGTTAGTGAGTCACCCATTCCCGGTTTATATGAAGTGATTATTGGTGCGCAGGTGGTGTATATGGATCAGAGTGCACGTTACATGCTGGATGGTGATCTGGTTGATTTATCTAACCGTGAAAATTACACGGAAAAAGCTAAATCGACAATACGTTTGGCGGCCATTAATGCCCTGGGTGAAGATAATATGCTGGTTTATACACCCAAGCAGGTGAACCACACTATTACGGTTGTGACTGATATCGATTGCCCTTATTGCCGACGGTTGCACAGTGAAATGGATCAATACATGGCAAGCAACGTTAAAGTACGTTACATCTTCATGCCACTGAAAGGTCAGAGTGATGTTGATACTACAGTCAGTGTCTGGTGTGCCAAGGACAGGAATAATGCACTAGATCTTGCTAAGTCGGGTACAAAAATTGAAGCCTTGAGTTGTGATAACCCAATTAAGGATCACCTGGCACTAGCTAGACAGATTGGTATTCGTGGTACCCCAGCCATTATTCTGGAAACCGGTGAAATGTTGCCGGGTTATGTGCCTGTGGCAAAATTAGTTCAGGAAATGAACAAACAACAGGCTGCTTTGGTTAATTAATTCCGGTTACTGATCAACAAACCGAAAGGGCGTTTTACTCATCCAGCCAGACTAGTTTCCGGGCTGAGGTGAATAAAACGCCCTTTTTAATTGTGTGATCAGGCCAGATTTTTTGTATGCCCAGGCTGTATAGATTCATTTGTTCAGAAAAATTGTTGGCTAATGTTGCACAAGTCTCTGCACTGGCCTGTGAATGAGTTTTGTAATCAATCAGTAATATCTCGTCACCATTAATGATTAAACGGTCAATCAAACCATAAACTGATTGGCCTTTATTATCGTATAACAATGGCAATTCATTGAAACACTGCACCGACGCTTCAGGGCTGAAAATCATTTTAAACTGAGCATCATCGAACACTTGCTGTGCTTGTTTTAGCCATTGATCAATTTCATTCTCTTCTGCATCCTGATGGAATTCAGACATGAGGGTTTGATGAATTTCGACATTGCTTAAAGATCTTTTGCCACTGAGCAGATCGAGCGCACGATGAATGACGATACCACGTGTTTGAGCATATCCAGCATTCAAATCATCGCCTGCAATAAATGTACGTGCCTGCTCACGATTGGCTTTGCTGGGTGCAATCATGTGCTCTGGTTTTGCCAGTGATTTTATTGGTTGCAGCAG
>JBEQLM010000146.1:0-4535 GCA_040325975.1 Gammaproteobacteria bacterium
AATGATGGATGATTCAAATAAGATTGATCAGGAAGCGGCTTCCCGATTCTGGGATAATTACATAAATTCACTTATAGAACAGGATGTTAGTGATAGGGTCAGGCGTTGGTACGTTAAGCGTGTTGAGCAGTATATTCGGCATTACTCAGATGAACGTTTACGTACCCATTCAGCAAGGCATGTGGTTGATTTTTTCACTGAAATTGGTCGTGAAGGTAAGCTTTCAGACTGGCAATTCCGGCAATCTGTCGATGTTATACGGATTCTTTTTTGCTGTTTGCTTCAATCTGACCTGTGTGCGTCGGTGGGCAATAACAGGGTCTGGCCTTACATTTCACATGTAAATTGTAAGGCCAGACCCATTATTGCCGTATGTTAGCCGTTACTGATGTTTACTCACACAGAGGTATAGTGATTAGTATTAAGTAATATTATTATATTCCTAGGTGCTTATATTGTAAGGATGATGGATGTTCAGGCATCGTTAACCTTATTAATAAAGAGCCGCTGTTGTTACTAGTTTTGTGCTCTAACGCCAGCAGGTAGGAGTCAATATGAAAACACACAGTCAGCTTATCGTTTTTGCAGTAAGTTTCATCATCCCCTCAATCAGTTTTGCCACCAACGGCTATCAGCTAATTGGTATCGGTTCATACCAAAAAGGCATGGGCGGCGCAGTTACCGCAAATCCTGGCAGCGCAATGACCGCTGTAACTAATCCGGCGGGTATTGTCCGCATCGAAAAACAAGCTGATTTTTCGATGGAGATATTTATGCCCGAGCGTGATATGGACTTCACGGCCTTGTCGGGTGAACGTAAGGAAAGCGGTGCAAAACAATACGGCATCCCAGCCCTGGGTTGGTCTGCACCCATCGCCGATAACAGTGATGTCTACTTTGGCGGTGGCATGTATGGCACTTCCGGTATGGGCGTGGACTATTCGGTAACATCCGTCAACAGTGCGGCAACAATGGAAATTGATGCCTATAGTAATATTAGCTTTTGGCAAATGGCCCCTGTGCTGGCAAAGAAAATTAATAATAACCTCAGTGTTGGTGTTTCACTCAATATCGATTACCAGTTTGTTGCCCTGAAACAGAATATGATGATTGGTGGTAGTGATTATCAAAAAATTGATCTCAGTCGCGGTGCCGGCAATTTTGGTTATGGCCTATCACTTGGCCTGCTATACGATCTCAATCCGGCCGTCACCGTTGGCTTTGCCTATAAGAGCAAGCAATCCTTCTCCGCCATGGAATATCGACTATCAAGTGGTGATATCACATTACCTGTTGCCGGTACCCCAACCGCTATGCCTTCTGGAACCTACACATTAGATCTCGACTTTCCTCAACAGGCGGCGCTTGGTATTGCTTATAAGGCATTAAATAATCTGACTCTCGCGATTGATTTAAAGTGGATCAATTGGTTCGACACCATGGAGAAACTCACTATTAACGGCCCCGCTGGTCCCATAGTTATGAATTCAGGCTGGGATGATCAGACTGTCTTTGCCATGGGTGTCGATTATGCGCTGAATGAGAACTTCACCTTGCGCGCGGGTTACAACTACGCCAAATCACCTATTGGTGAAGAAGATGTGAGCAACAACCTGATCTTGCCTGCGATTGTAGAAACACACTATACCGTTGGCGCTACGGTCAGGCTCAACAACCGTTGGGAACTGGCAATGCACTACATGTATGCGCCAGAGAAGACATTGACCGCCCCAGTTGGTGATCCCAATGGAATGGCTGGCACGGCCATTTCTTTATCTGAGACATCAGCGGGTTTTAACATTGGTTATCTATTCTGAAAAGACCTGTGAGGGCACTTGCTCTACGAAAGTATAAAGGTAGTGCGTAGATTCGATTAGGTTGTGCTAATCGAATCTACGAGTTAGCGAGAAACCGAATAAAGGCTAATGCGATGGGCTCTCGCTAATTACTTCTCAAACAACTCTTTACCCATCGAAAGATAAACCTGATGAGCATTGATGCGATTTGCATCTTTAAAGGCGGGCACATTTTTAAATTCTGACCAGTCCACTTCATCGTAGGCTTCGCCAAAGGGTGTCAGGTCATCAATAGCGAGCCCCATGGTTTCGCGAAGATAGGCCAGGTAGCGGCGTGTTAGTGAGATGGTTGATGCGGGTTTTTTTGAGGCCGGGCCATGTCCAGGAATGAGTGCAGCAAGACCGCCGGTTTCAAGTTCGGTTAAGGTTTTTAACCAGTGTTTGGTGTCGGCGTTACCAACGAAGGGAACTCGGCCTTCAAAAATAATATCACCAGAAAAGAGTACGCGATCCTGTTCAACTAACATGGCCAGGTCACCGTCTGAGTGTGCTTTACCCAGATAGTTGATGGTGAAGTCGAGACCGCCGAGACTGAATTTATGGGAACCGGAGATGATGACATCGGGGACTATAATTTTGGTGTCATCGTTTACCCATGGGTAAAGTGAGAGTTGCCTTTCTTCTAATCGAAGTGCGGCGGCTTCGGAATGAATGTAGTCGAGTGAACCTTCAGGCGCATAAATTTTGGCGCCCGCATTTTTAAATACCTGTATGCCATAGATGTGGTCAGCATGATAATGGCTGAGCACGAGACGTTTGATCGGCTGGTCGGTTATTTTTCTGATACGTTCGAGCAGGGCGGCGGCGAGTGAGGGCGTGCCCAGGGCATCAAATACGACGACGCCTTGTTTGGTGATAACAAATCCAGCGTTGGAAATAAAGCCCTGATTGGCGGTAGCAATGCGAGGCACACCCTTAACGTAATAGGCATGCTCTGACATTTGCACCACCTGCATCTCGACTGAGATGGGTGCATATTCTTCCTTTGCAGTAGCAGGCAACGATAACAGCAGTGCCACAAGAAGGGGCAGTAGGCGTGAGTGTTTCATCAGAGATTATTCACCCTTTATTTACATATCTTCGAGCTTGCGCATCGAAGCCGGTAGTAGTTTCATATCAACCAGGGCTGTGGTTAAGGCGGCAACAAAACTGGCCTCTTCATGCAGCATTTTGTAGTACTGAATTTTCATGGTTAAGGCACTGCCAAAGATGATGGCGATCAGGGTCAGGAATGAACCGAGAGCCAGTGTTGAAACACCGGTAATGCCCTGGCCGATGGTGCAACCCAAAGCTAGCACGCCACCAAAACCCATGAGTACTGCGCCAACTATATGCGTGGCGAAATCTTTTTTGTCGTGGAACCACTCGATGCGAAATGAACGACTGATCAGTGACCAGATGAATGAACCCAGAATAACGCCAAACACAGAAAGTAATCCGAAGGTTAACAGGGCGCTATCAAAGCCATCTTTAATGTAACCGTAGGTTTGGCCAATCGGATTGATGAATGTGTAGGACTGTGAACTGAGAGTTCGACCTACTGCAGGTTTGCCTTCATCGTCTTCGGCAATCATGTCCCAGTTCTGGTAGTAGTCACTCAATGTGTAAATTTCGTCAAACTCTTCTTCATTGTCGATAACCACGTTGCTGCTCAAATACCAGCCGCCCAGAATCACTGCACCAACAACAAGGCCAGCAAGAATATTGTCTTTGTTACTTCTGAAGTCAGCAGATTTGAAGACAAACACGAGGAAGGCCGCACTGATAATCAGTCCGCTAATCAGTCGTGCAGTGGCCGGGTTTTCACCACCAATCATCGCGCCGATGTCCTGCTGGGTTTCCAGATTAATCGAGATAGGGCGAATCCAGTCGTAGAAGAACAGGCTGAAAAGTGTTTGATCGGTGCCGGGTAGTGGGCTGAGCATGTAGTAGGCAATCACCGCAATCACTGCGAATACCACGATGGATTTAATGTTGCCGCCGCCGATTCGAATCAGGGTTTTATTACCGCAGCCGCTGGCCAGTGTCATACCTATACCAAAGAGGAAGCCGCCGATTAAGTTTTCACCAAAAATGAGCTGTGTGCCGCGATAAGGCGGGAAGGTTGTGCTCACGTTCATCATGGAGAGGTATTCGAACAGGGTAACGCCCAGCGTGGCGATGGCGATGGCCAGAAACCAGGCGCGTATGCGACCATAATCCTGCATGTTAACCATGTCGGAAACGGCACCCATGGTGCAGAAATTGGTTTTGTTAACCACCGCACCAAGGATGATGGCGGAAACGAATGCGCCCCAATAAAAAAAGGTAAGGGCTTCAGCGAAAGATTCAAAATTCATGGTAGTACCTTAGGATTAATTGTTGCCCATAGATTATAGTGATAATCATTTAATGCAAGTGCTTATGTGAGGGGTTTTTAGGCTTTATATAAAGGCTCTAATGGTCTGCTTTCGTTCTGGCTCTTCTTCGATTTCTGCTGGTGGGCGTTTTTGAAAGCACGGTTCAAAGTTTCGCCCTGCCACTGAGCCGCATCAGAACCGTAGAGTGCGGCATTGAGGGCGTTAATTTCTGTGGCTAATTCATCGGCTGCATTTTTGTTGATATCGACAAGATTGTAGATAGCCTGATCGGGCCAGTTTGATTTGGCCCATTTCAGCAGGGCGTCTTTAGTCTGATTAG